>JAZGIX010000187.1:0-3646 GCA_036482315.1 Acidimicrobiia bacterium
GGTTCCAGTTGACCGGAGCGGTGTCGCTGATGAGCTGGTTTAGGAACACCGGCATGTTGGCGACCTTGGCGCCGATCGTGAACGTGAACGGCACCAGGTAGGCGTTCCAACCGGCGATGAAGGTGAAGAGGGCGAGCGCCGCAATGCCGGGGCGCACCTGGGGCAGCATGATCTGCCACCACACCCGGAAGCGGGACGCTCCATCGATCAGGGCGGCGCGCTCCATGTCCCAGGGGAGGGCGTCGAAGAAACCCTTCATCAACCAGATGCCGAGCGGAAGCTCCAGAGCGATCATCACCAACGCCACACCGCCCACCGTGTTGAAGCCGACGTAGTCGCCGAGGAGCGGGATGCCTCCCAACCAGCGCAGCACGAAGAAGATGGCGATCAGCAGCATCTCGGCCTTGAACGCGTGCAGCACCAGGGTCCCCGCCAGGAAGGCCTTGCGACCGGCGAATTTGAACCGCGACAGGGCATACCCGCCGGAGGTCGAAGCGATTCCGACACCGATCACCATCGCGATTGCGATCAGGAACGAGTTGAACATGGCACTCCAGATGGCGCCGTCGGAGACGAAATCCCAGTTGCTAAGCGTGAACCCGCCGATGCCCCCCTCGGCGTTCCGCGGCAAGAGACCTTCGGTCCGAATCGACAGAGTGGCGATCACCAACCAGGTGTAACCGATCAGGATCGGAACTATCGACGCCACCAAGAAGACATACGCAAAGCGTCGACCGGCCTTCTTGCTCCCCATGAGCTTCGGTTTGAAGACTTGGGACCGTGGTGCGGCTTGAGAAACAGTCATGGCCTAGAGGTTCTCGATTCTGGGCTCTTCGACGAGCTCGTTGAACTTGAAGATCTTGACGTATATGACGGCGAGGAACAGTGCGACCACCACCAGGACGATGGCCCACGTCGCCCCGAAGGCCCACTGACTGTTTCCGAAATAGCTCGAAAAGGCACGCTTGTACGCGGTGAGTGCCCACACCTCGGTGGTGAATAGACCCGGACCGCCCTCGGTGAGCAGCAGGATGTATTCGAACGAGGTCAGCAGTGACAGTGTCTGATACGTCGCAATGAAGAGCAATGGCCATTTGATCAGCGGAAGCTTGATGTCCTTGATGATCCTCCAGGTGCCGGCTCCATCGACCTTGGCCGCAGTTATCAGGTCCTCCGGAATCGACATCAGGGCCGAGGTGAAGATGATCATCCCGAACGATGCTCCGACGAACCCGTTGGTGAGGATCACGAAGGTCCAGGGGCTCCCGCCCAAGAAGAGGTTTCCACCCGAAGCCCCGAGGAAACCGGGCATGATCTGGTTGAAGATGCCGTATGGGTCTCCCGATCCGATGCGCTTCCACATCAAGATGTAGATGACCGACGGTGTCAGTCGGGGCAGCAGCCACACCAGTCGGAAGAAGAAGCCGATGCGGCGCGGGATGGTGGTGGTCACCAGCGCCAACACCAGGGCCAGGCCGAGGTTGAAGAGGATCAGCGTGGTGAAGACGTAAAAAGCGGTATTGCGCAGGATCTTGGGGAAGAATGGATCGCTGAAGAGCCGGGAGAAGTTGTCGAATCCGATGAAGTTCCACGGTTGCGTGAAGTTGGAGCTCGAGAGGCTGGTAAAGCTGAGGACCACCAGGATGACGCCGGAGGCGACGAAGAAGGTAGCCACCAGCACCACCGTCGGGAGTAGGAAGCCGTAGGCAGAGAGCGTGGAGCGTACCCGGCGACGGAGTGAGCTGCGCGTCTGCTTCGGTATGCCGGGCCTGGTCTCGACCGGGTCCTTGACTTCCTGCTTGTCGGTCACCCGAACGCCACTCTCTTTCTTCTTCCGATGAGGCACGAAGGCTCGAGAGGTGGAGTTGGGGGAGGGCAGGTGCCCTCCCCCAATCCCACTGTCTGTCTTTTCCTACTTGACTATCACGTTGTCGCCGAGCTCGTTCTCGAGCTGGTCGACGACTACATCGACTGCCTCCGCCGGGGTCAGGTCGCCGGATTCGACGGCCGAGATCCCGAGGTAGTACGCCTCAGACCAAGCACTGAAGAACGGGCTGTTCGGCAGGAAGGTCGTGAACTCGAGAATCGTACCCACCTGACTCAGGAAGACTGCATCCGTGTACGGCGCATAGTCCGCCTGTGACTTGAGGATTCCGAGGTGGCCGCTTTCCACTGCGTAAGCCGTATTGAGCTCCTTGGTCGTCGCCTTGGAGATCACCAGGAGCGCCAGATCGACATTCTCAGTGTCCGAACTCACCATGTAGATGAGCGGATGCGTCAGGCTGGTCGGCTGGTTGGTTCCTGCGGCAAGAGCCGGAATCGGACCGAATCCGACATTGTCGAACAGGTACTGCTCACCGCCGAGGTCGGCGACGAAGTTGACCGCCCAGTCTGCCCACTGCCAGGAACCGCCGAACCAGAAGAGGACATCGCCGATGGCGACACCCGTGTTCCAGTTCGTCCAGTCACCGTCGAGACGAGTACTGACCAGAATGTCACGCTCAACGGCCTCACCCACCAGCTCGTAGACCATGAGTGCCGCAGCCTTGTCATAGATCAAGGCACCACTGGCGTCAAGAAGGTCGCCGCCCGCCGAGTAGTAGTAGTACAGGAAGTCGCCACCGTTCTTGGGGCGATGCCACCAGCCGTTGCCCTTGTCCACCACGCCGGCCTCTACGGCCTCCTCTGCGGTGTCGAACATGTCTTCCCACGTGTAGTCGCCACTCGCCAGCCTGGCGGCCAGGCCGTCGGCCTCTTCCTGCGTCCAACCCAACTCGACGAGGAGATCCTTCCGGTAGTAGACCGGTCGTGCCTCAGCATCCTGGGGGACGCCGTAGCGCCTTCCGTTGAGTTCGGCGGAGGCCCAAAGTGATTCGATGACGTCATCGAACTCTGAATAGTCGCCGAGCATGTCGGTCACGTCGGTGATGATGCCGGACGTGGCCCAAGTACCGATGTCCTCATGACCCGACACGATGATGTCGGGTGCTTGGCCGGAATCGGATGCCAGCTCGAACTCGGTCTTGTAATCGCCCCAGTCGGCATTGTCCTGGATAATCGAGAGCGCAACGCGACGACTGTCGCCCGAAGCTTCCAGTGAAGCGTTGACGGCGTCGATGCCGCTCACGAGGTTGTTGCAACGCCCGTCCTCGGTGGGAGGATTGGCCTTGCACCGTGCCACGATGTCGACGGTGGTCAGCTCTACGCCGGCATCACCGCCGGTGGTGGCGCTAGTCGAGTCGTCATCGCCGCAAGCAGCCGCGACGAGTGCAAGCACCAGCCCGAGCAGGATGACTGCTCGGAAACGCGTCTTTCTTCGTTTCATTCCCAGCTCCTATTCCTTTTCAACTCGTTCGTGTTCATTCTGTCCGATGGAGACCTTGCGACGGAAGTGAGGCCAGGACGGGCCAGGTACAGACGTCGGGACATCGGAGAACCCCACTGATACGAAAAGCCGCTGCACACCCCAGATCGTAGTCTTCTCGTCACTTCATTTGCGATGGAAAATGACCTTAGGGCGAACGTTCAGATGATTGCAAGTGAACGTTCACATGACCGGGGGTGAAGGCCGTCGCGGCGACGGCAACCCGGACAACTCGGTACATGAGGGGCTGCGCCGCCAACGGGGGCGCCTGTCGCCCCACGC
>JAZGIX010000188.1:0-3970 GCA_036482315.1 Acidimicrobiia bacterium
GGCGGTGGTTCGTAACGGTCGCATCTCAAGTCGCACCCCGCCTCGACAGCCTCGTGTACAGGCTCACGCGCGGGCGCCGTCTGGCGACTCCAGCCTCGGTCCCGACCTTCTTTGTCACCACCACTGGACGACGCACGGGGGTCCCTCGCAGAGTCGCCTTGTCCTACCTGCGGCGCGACGGCGACTTCATCGTGGTGGGGACCAATTTTGGCAAGAGAGCAACCCCCGAGTGGGCCTTGAACCTTGCCGCGAACCCTCAAGTACAGGTCGAAATGGTTGGAGAGGAGTTCCGGGCCGAGGCTTGGGCAGTGCCCATCGAAGAGCAGTCCGTACTTTGGGAGGCCTTTGATGCGATGTGGCCCGCATATGCGGCGTACCGAGAAAGGGCTACGGATCGCCCGATCTTGATGTTTCGCCTGGTGAGCCTTTGATCGTGAGGCCGCCTACCCGCTCGGTATTTGACGAACCGACTCAACGCTCGCTCTGGAGTCGGTCTCAGAGGGTATCCGCCGATAGCCGGACCCTCTGGCGCTATTCGATGGCTCTTCGCGTTGGCTCCGACGTTCGAGTCCTAGGAAGTTCGGCAAAGCAGCACGAGTTGATCGGAATACGGTGGAGGTGTCGGCGCTTGAGAGGACCGTGAGAGCCGAACTGGAATTCGTGTACGTCGGCGACCCGATGTGCTCATGGTGCTGGGGGTTTGCCCCCGTGCTAGAGCGAATGCAGACCGTCTATGACATCCCGATCAGGGTCGTGGTCGGCGGCCTGCGCCCCGGACCCGATGCCGAGGTGCTCGACGACCGGCTGCAAGGTTTCCTGGGACATCACTGGGATCGGGTCGAGCAAGCATCCGGCCAGCCTTTTGACCACGCGTTCCTCGAGCGCCGCGATGGTTGGAGGTACGACACCGAACTACCGGCCAAGGCCGTGGTGGTGATGCGCTCGATGGATGAGAAGATGACTCTGCCATTCCACACCCGGCTCCAGCAAGCGTTCTACGCAGAGGGCTCAGACATCACAGATCGGAAGCAGTACGCAGCGCTGGTCGACGGCTTCGACGTGGATTCAGATGAGTTCGGGCGGCGCCTGGATTCGGAAGAGACCAAGCGACGGACGTGGAACGACTTTGCCGAAGCCCGCTCCCTCGGTGTCACCGGATTTCCGGCCCTGCTCGTATCCGACGGAGAGCAGCACAGTGTGGTTACGAGAGGCTTCATGCCGGCGGACAAATTGTTGCCCGCTCTCTCAGATTGGCTCCTCGGGCAGTACGGCGATTCCGAGAATGGACTCTTTTGCGAGCCGGGCGTTACCTGCTGACCCCCCGTTGGCGCCACACCCCGCATCACGGTCCGGACCAGTTGGATCGCGCCAGCTCGAATAGGCCCCGATGGCGACGGAAAACGGCGGGTTCGGTATCGCACAAGAGGGCTGCGCCGCCTACGATTCCGCCAGGTGACAGACCATCCCATGATCATCCAGGGCGGCATGGGGATCGCAGTGTCAGGTTGGCCTCTGGCAAACGCGGTCTCGTCTGCCGGTCAGATGGGTGTCGTTTCTGGTACGGCCATTGATGCCGTCTTCGTCCGCAGACTGCAGCTCGGCGATTCTGACGGAGCGATTCGACGCGCCTGCAACGCCTTTCCGATTCCCGGTGTCACGGACGACATCCTGGACCGGTACTTCATCGAGGGCGGCAAGGAGCCCGGTACGCGTTTCAAGCAGAAGCCGATGGGCAAACTCAAGCCATCGCGCCGGCTCCAGGATCTCATCGTCGTCGCAAACTTCGTCGAAGTGTGGCTCGCCAAAGAGGGACACACCCAGCCGGTCGGCATAAATTACCTCGAGAAGATCCAGGCGCCGACCATCGCATCCCTTTACGGTGCCGCGCTCGCCGGGGTCGATTACGTATTGATCGGTGCCGGAATCCCGCGTGCGATTCCCGGGATTCTCGACCGCCTGGCTGCAGGTCTGCCGGTCGAGATGCGAGTCGACTTAAAGAAGGCCACCGCGGACGACGACCCGTACATCAGGTTCGATCCGGCGGAATACGCCGGTGGGGTGCCCCCTCCGATCAAGCGCCCGCTCTTTCTCGCGATCGTCTCCTCACACATTCTCGGCACGTTGCTCACCCGCAACCCCGAAACCTCCGTGGACGGCTTCATCATCGAGGGGCCCTCGGCCGGTGGCCACAATGCACCCCCTCGCGCCAAGGAGGGGCTGAACGAGCTTGGAGAGCCGATCTACGGAGAGAAGGATGTCCCCGATCTCGAGGTGTTCCGCGAGCTGGGCCTCCCCTTTTGGATGGCCGGCTCGTACGCCCGACCCGAGCAGGTCAAGCTCGCACTGTCGGAGGGTGCCACCGGGGTCCAGGTTGGCACCGCGTTTGCGTACTGCGAGGAGTCAGGGTTGACGCCCGAAGTCAAGGCCCAGGTGCTCGAAGAGAGTCGTCAGAAGCGTTTGCGAGTGTTCACCGACCCGATCGGCTCGCCGACCGGGTTCCCGGTCAAGGTGCTGAAGTTGAGCGGAACTGCATCCGAAGACGATGTCTATACCGGAAGGACCCGGATCTGCGATCTGGGGTACCTCCGATCCGCCTACGTCGGTGAAGACGGCAAGAAGGGCTGGCGATGCCCGGCTGAGCCGGTGGATGACTACGTTCGCAAGGGTGGGGACCTCGCCGACACCGTGGGCCGCAAATGCCTGTGCAACTCTCTGATGGCAAACATCGGTCTGGGTCAGATCAAGCGGGACGGTTCGCCGGAGCCGATCCTGGTCACTTCGGGTGACGATGCCGCAGACGTCGCCAGGTTCGTGCCGGAGGATGGCTCGAGCTATCGAGCCAAGGACGTCATCGACTATCTCTTGGGTGGGATCGCCACCGGGTAATCGGGCTCGACCGGTCAGACGTCGGGCGTCACCCCTCGATGAGTGTCACACGACATTGCCTCGGCCGGTCGTCCAGGGCCGATGTTGTCGGGCCCGCCTTGAACCCAGACCGACAACGTCGTAACCTTGCGCCCGTGAGCAAGTCCGTTCTCGATCGACTCCTTCTTCTCATGTAGGCGAGCGCCACATTCCGGCACTCGCCAAGCCTCTTGCGCCCAACCGGGCCGAGAGGCTTTTCTCGTACCCAAACCACGAAACAACCAAGGACCATCCCATGACAAACGTGAGACAGAACGGAGCCCAGCAGCCCAGCTCGATGCCATTCGACAAGTACCGGTCATTCGAGACAGTCGGGCTGACCGACCGCACCTGGCCCGACCGGGTGATAACGGCTGCTCCGCGGTGGTGTTCGGTGGATCTGAGGGACGGCAACCAGGC
This sequence comes from Acidimicrobiia bacterium, assembly GCA_036482315.1. GTDB lineage: Bacteria > Actinomycetota > Acidimicrobiia > Spongiisociales > UBA11373 > JACZWZ01. The sequence goes on from JAZGIX010000188.1 coordinate 3,325, forward strand.
GCTTATCGATCCGATGGACCCGAGCCGCAAGCGCCGGTTCTTCGAGCTGCTGGTTTCGATGGGTTTCAAGGAGATCGAGGTCGGGTTTCCGGCGGCGAGCCAGCCCGATTTCGACTTCATCCGAGCCATAGTGGCCGAGGACGCCATCCCGGATGACGTCACCATCCAGGTGCTCACCCAGGCTCGTCCGGAGTTGATCGCCCGGACGTATGAGTCGCTGGCCGGGGTGCAATCGGCGATCGTGCACCTCTACAATTCGACATCTGAGCTGCAGCGCCGAGTGGTGTTCGGACTCGACAAAGGCGGGATAATCGATGTGGCCGTCCGGGGCGCCCGGGCCTGTGCTGCCGAGACCGAGAAGCTGGCCACCCGGTCTCCCGAATCCGTGATTCGTTATGAGTACTCCCCCGAGTCGTTCACCGGGACCGAGTTGGACTTCTCCGTCGAGATCTGCGAGCGGATCATGGATGTGTGGGAGCCCACGGTCAACGACCCGCTCATTCTCAACCTTTCAGCGACAGTCGAGATGGCGACCCCCAACGTCTTTGCCGACCAGGTCGAGTACTTCAGCCGCAACATTCGCGATCGTGCATCCGTGGTCCTGTCCCTACATCCGCACAACGATCGCGGCTCGGCAGTGGCGGCG
>JAZGIX010000189.1:0-2153 GCA_036482315.1 Acidimicrobiia bacterium
CAGAGTTTCACGCGCCTGACCAGGAGCAAACATGGCTGATAAAAAGATGACCGCTGCCGAGAAGAAGGCAGCCGCCGAAGCGGCGGTCCAGATAGAGACAGACCGCAAGGCCACTGAGCGTAAGAGGTTGATCGGCGCCGGTGCTGTCCTCGCTGCCGTTGCCCTGTTCGTCGGCGGCTACGCCGTTGGCAACTCCGGTGACAATGAGTCGTTCGTCGGTGCCGAGAGGGTCTTCGACGAGCCGACTGATCGGTTCCCACCATTCGATCGTCGCCCCGGTGATCGCTTTCCCGGCCCCCGCGGTGGCTTCGAGTTCCCGGAGGGCTTCGAGCTCCCGGAAGGTTTCGAGTTTCCCGGTCCTCGCGGCGGTTTCGATTTTGAACTGCCAGAGCGACTCGACGTCCCGGGCGGCGGCTTTGGCCTTGGGTTCGACTGCTTCCCCAGTGACGCGGTGCGTGGCGGCTTCCACTGCGAGTTCTCATTCCCGGACGTGTTCGAGTTCCCATTCCCGGGTGGGCCGTTCTCAGGTGACGAGCTGATCCCGGATGCGCCGCCCCCTGCCGATGAGATTCCCGCCGAGCCGGGATTCCTCGGGGTTGCAGTAGAGCAAGGTCCCGACGGCGTCGTTGTGGTCGAGTTGTTCACCGGTTCGCCCGCCGCCTCCGGTGGCATCGAGGTGGGTGACGTGATCGTTGCAGCCGACGGAACGGCCGTGGAGACCGTTGATGATCTGATCGACATCGTCAGCGAGGCCGGCGCTGGGAGCGGTATTGGGGTGACCGTGGTGCGGGAAGGTTCGGTGCTGGACTTCCGGGTGATCCTGGGCGAGCGCCCCAACTAGATCGGCTGCTCGCCGAATCGAAGCGGTGGTCGCCCAAAATCGTCGCCGACGAGGGCGACTCCTCCATCGCCCGATCCCAGAATCGCTCGGCGAGGGTGTTCCGTTGCTCGTTCACTCAGCCTCTTTGGACGGCACCGGCGTCGCACGATACCGGCGAATCATCGGCTTTTGATTCGGTGGTCGTCGGAGTACCGTTCCGTCCGTAAGCGCCCGTAGCTCAATTGGATAGAGTGTCTGATTACGGATCAGAAGGTTGGGGGTTCGAGTCCCTCCGGGCGTGCCAGAGAAGTCGTTGAGCACCAATGGTTATCGGCGATCGAGGCATCTGGCCGCTTGTTCGAGTAGCTCGAGCTTCTGCCGATCTGGGCGCATCAGGTTCGAGTCCCTTCGGGCGTGCCGATCGATACTCTTGCCATTCAGGGAGCGCAAGAGTGACCACCATCGCGGATTTCATCGACTCCATCCCCAAGGCCGAGCTGCACGTACACGTGGAGGGGACGCTCGAGCCCGAACTCAAGTTCGAGTTGGCCGAGCGAAATGGACTCGAGTTGCCGTATGCGAGTGTCGCCGAGATGCGGGCCGCATATGACTTCGACGACCTTCCATCGTTTCTGGTCCAGTACTACGAGGGTATGAGTGTCCTGTTGACCGAACAGGACTTCCACGACCTCGCCATGGCCTATTTCACCCGCGTTGCAGCTCAGAATGTGGTGTACGTCGAGTTGTTCTTCGATCCTCAGGCACACACCTCCCGCGGCGTCGAGTTCGCCACCGTGATCGAGGGCCTCGGTAGGGCGCAATCCGATGCCGAAGAGCGGCTTGGCCTGTCGTCGCAGCTGATCCTGTGCTTACTGCGGGACATGTCGGCCGAGTCGGCGGCAGAGACTCTCGAACAGGCAAGCGAGTACCGCGATCGGATCGTCGGGGTCGGTCTCGATTCCGATGAGAAGGGCAACCCGCCGGTCAAATTCGCCGATGTATTCGCCAACGCCCGCAGTCGGGGTTATCGACTGACCATGCACTGCGATGTCGACCAGGAAGACTCTGTCGACCACATCTGGCAGTGTCTGACGACGATCGGAGTCGAACGGATCGACCATGGCGTCAACGCGATCGAGGACGATGAGTTGTGTGAGGAGATCCTGCGTAGAGGTGTGGCGTTGACCGTGTGCCCGATCTCCAACGCATACGTGACCGACGGGACGAAGGCGGTAGCCATCAGGGAGATGCTCGAGCGGGGGATGAAGGTCACGATCAACTCGGACGACCCGGCGTACTTTCCGGGTTACATGACCGAGAATCTGAAGAGAGT
>JAZGIX010000190.1:0-4889 GCA_036482315.1 Acidimicrobiia bacterium
AGATCAAATCGCCCGAGGACGGAGAAATCGTAGACCTGCGAGTCCAGCCCGGAGACAAGGTCGCAAGCGGAGCAGTCCTCGCCATCGTCCGCTGAGCCGGGCTATTCCGGAGCCACAGGCTCGAGGATCAGGACGGCGGTCTCCGTGGATCGCAGTGCGGCGTAGGCATCAAGATTCTTGTCAATCTCCTGCCATCGGCCCCACAGCCGCGACCGTTCTTCCCCCTGGGCGGCCCGCCCTCGAACCGGATACCCACCGCCGGCAACGTCGACCCGCGCCTCAGGATGGGCCTGGAGATTGAGCCACCATGCCGGTTCGCCGGACGACCAACCGTTCATCGCCATCGTCACCAAGTTCGAACCGTCTTCGAAGTAGCCAAGGACGACGCTGCGCTCCTTGCCGGTGCGGCGCCCGACGGTGGTGAGGCGCAAGGCACCCCAGCGGCCCGGCTTAGGGCGCCACAGGCCGATCCTGCCGCGGGAGATCCGATACAGCCCACGATGGGTGGACCAGGCCAGCCTGACAAACCATCGCGGAGGAACCCGCACCCGCTTCGAAGACATCGTTCAACCTTTCGCTAACGGCTCGCCAATGTTCTACTCGGGCCGCCGAGCCGGATAGAGCCGAACGTCAGTACGTGACCGGCACCGACGGATCGACACGACGTGCAACGATCCTGAAGTCCTTCGCGTGGGCAACGACATCACCCCCACGATCGGCCAGCGGTGACGAAATACACCCCCTCTCTTGAGAATGTCAGGGGTGCTGAGGACCGCTGGTGGCTGCCGCCTCCATAGAGACATGGCGTGTTGAACGACTACTTGAGTCACGCAACGGCGGCCTAAGCTTCCGCCGGCAGGATTAGCGTGACCGGCTCGCTTATGGGCCGTTCTCGCCTTCCTATCAAAGAGAGAAAGACGTGGAGTCACAGAGAGACCTGAAAGCCTGGTTCGACAACAATCGGCCTGTCGCCTATGGCGTCAGCTTCGGGATCATCGTCGGTGCAGTGGTGTTCGCCATCACTCAAAACCCGGTCTGGATCGGGCTCGGAATTCCATTCGGTGCTGCAGTCGGGGCAGTATTTCAGGCGAATCGGAAGTAGCTCCAGTCACCAGAGGATTACTGCTCGTATGTTCGTCTTGAGGACTGGGCCTGTTCGAATTCACCAAGCGGCGTCTCTTCGAGCGTCAACTGGCCGCCATCACTATCAAGACGCTCAAACTCCTTGGCGAACCTCGCACGGAATCCCCGGAAGGCTTCCTCAGATTCCCACCGGTCTATCGACACGTACCGATCTCCGTTGTCGCGGTCGCGATACAGATCGGTGCCCAGGTATCCGGGTGCCTGCCGGAACAACTGGACCCACGCGCCGTCGGGTCCATAGAGTCGACGAAATTCATCCGCCCTCTCAGGCAACACCCGATAGGCCCACATGTAGATGAAGGGATTGGCGGACACTGGGGTCAGGATAATCTGCAGTAGTCCGTGCTTCGCGAGCGACCACCGCCAGTGACAGCACGCCACCATCCCCCACAGGGGTAGGCATCCGTTCTTGACACTACGCGCGGGCAGCATGCAGTCGGGTCGGTGTCGTCCTCTTGTCCATGCAGAAGTCGGGTCGCCTACACCGTTGCGACCCAGTTTGGGTCGACTAGCTCAAGACATCCTGGCCTTGAGGAATATCCCAAACAATATTCCGCTCACTCAATGGCGTGGTCTCGTCTCCATCGATGCCAAGCGACGTGGCGGAGGCGCTTTTGATAGGGGTCCCGAGGGGCCTCCCTTGCTCCTGCGCAGCGGTGACCCGCGACGTTCCGCCTGGTCAGCGGTCGAGACCGTGGAGCGCCAACGGGATGGCCCGGAATGGGAGTGCCGCCTTCGTGGCCTGATCCGCCGTGCCGGCGAGGAGCAGTCCTAGGGGCGGCGAGTACCACAGCCACGATGCGGTCGATCCAGTGTGCCCTAGGAGCGGTGGCAGGCGGCGTCCCATGGCCATCGCTCTCGAAGGGGCGAAGCGCATCATCCCCAGGCCGTACTCGATGGGCCACGCCGGAGATGCGATGACGGCCGCGCTTCGGGGCACCCCGAACCGATTGAACCGGCGGTGCATCAAACCCCCGGTGGCCGGGTTGGCGAAGACTCGCCCGGTGAACAGGGCACGCCCGAAACGCAGCACGTCCCCGGTCGTGCCGTAGAGGTCGCCGAGTGATTCCAGCGCCTTCGGCCGGTCCTGCAACGGCCAGTCGCTCAGCCAAGGTGTGGCGGATCGGCCCACCTCGTCCGACGGCGCGCTGCCGGGGAACCAGGTGTGGCGCAGTCCGAGCGGCTCGAACAGCAAGCTGCGATGCAGGTCGCTCATTGCCTGGCCGCTCACCCGCTCGGCGATCACCATCAGCAATTGATAATTCGTGTCGGAGTACCGCACCTTGGGCCGGTCTCCGTCGAGATCCGAAGGAGCGAAATGCGGCTTCAGCGAACGGATCCGCTCGACAGCTTCCTCAAAGGTGAAGGCCACATCGCCGGCTTCGATCTCGGAGACCAGGCCGCGGCTGCCCTTCGGGTGCTCGACCAGGGAGTCGGGCAGGCCGGTTGCATGGGCTAGGAGGTGGGTGGCTGTGATCTGCGCGGTACGGTCCACGCCATCCCGCATGTGCAAGCCAGACTTCAGGTGGTCGGGCAGGTACTCGGGGATCGGCGCACTGAGATCGATGAGTCCTTGTTCTTGGAGGCGCAGGACTACCGATGCGATGTACAGCTTGGTGACGCTGGCGAGGAACCACGGGGTGTCGGGCTCCATCGCTGTACCGTCGGGGCCGGCCTCTCCTGCCGCTTGGGTCCACTCCCAGGAGTCGTCGATCGCAGCTGCCCCGACAGCGATGTGCCGTACCTTGCGGTGTGACGAGACCTTCTTCAGCAGCCGTTCGAGTCGGGGTACGACCTGGTCCTGCTCGACACCTGAACCGGCATCACCGCCCACTCCGAGAGTCATGCGCCGTCCTTGCTCTTCGTCGTGCCCTCAGTCAACACGAATCGTAAGAGCCTTGGCGCAAGGTGAGCGGGGAGCGGACAGCAAAGGGCAGAGGAGCGAGGTCTTGACAGGGGTCCCGAGGCGTTCCTGACGTGGGGTGCCGCGACAACGTCCATCATTCCGCATCGCCTGTGGTTGGTGTCCTTGCGGGGTGGAGTAGGTTCCACGCAAGCGAGTTGCGGGGAGTCATGCCGGATCGACCGCCGATCACGAATGAAATGCGGGTGGCAGCATTGCTTCGCGACTACCCCGAGGTCGAAGAGGTGTTGATCGGGTTGGCGCCGGCTTTCAGGAAGCTGCGAAACCCTGTGCTCCGAAGGAGCGTGGCCCGGGTTGCCACCTTGAGGCAGGCCGCTGCTGTAGGTCGCATGCCACCAGCGACCCTGGTGAACGCCCTGCGCGCCGTGGTGGGGCAGGAACCGGTCAAAGCCGATGTCGCCGACGAGGAGACCTACTTCGGGGAGCAACCCGATTGGTTTGAGGCCGATCGCGTGGTCCTCGTGTTACGCGACGACGAGTTCGATCCCGATGTGATGCCAATCAACCCGCTTCTGCACGCAGCGAAGGACCTTGGCGAGGGCGAGATCCTCGAGCTGGTCACCTCTCACTTGCCCGCACCCGGAATCGACAATCTGCGCAGCAAGGGTTACCAGACCTGGACTGTCGAAGATGACAAGGTGATCAGGACCTACGTCTTCAAGAACCCAGCGACCTGACCACTAGCCCACGTCACCCCGGGCGACTGCTACACCCCTTGTGGTGCGATCGTGAGTTCAAAGGGAACTCCCAAGGCCGGATGATTCTGATAGGGGCGCTGAGGGGCTCGATCGAGTATCAGCACGTGACGCGGGGTCTGAGAGTTTGGCGCGGCCCGGCGCTCGGTACGCTTCCAGGGCGCACCAACGAGAGGACCGGGGCTGGCCACATGAGCACAGCGGAGTCAAACATCGCTGCCGAGGTGTCGTGTGGATCTACTTGCCGTCTTGCGGTGTACGGCACCCTGGTACCCGGCCGCCCGAACCATCACCAGCTGCGTGATCTGTCCGGACGCTGGATCGAGGGGACCGTGCGTGGTCAGCTTCTCCAAGAGGACAGGCAGCTTGTCCTTGAGGTCGCCGGGGGGGATTCCTGACAGGGGTCGGGTGGGCCCGGTGACATCACCGCTCCATCGGCCACTGCTCGTAAATGTCACCAGAGGCGTCAACGATTCAGATTTGGGGCCTTTGGCCCTGCTTCGGTGATCGATCGATAAGCGATCCTTGGTCCAGGCACTCACACCGGGGGCTTGGCGGGTGGGTGCGGGTCGTCTCGTGCTCCTTCGCCTAGGACCCACTCGCGAGGTGAGACCAATGCGAATCGAACTGAGCAACACTCTCCCGGGGCGATTGAATGAGGGCGTCGACTATCTCTGCGAAATCGACCACTGGCCGAACTGGTACTCCGGGTTGACTGGTATCACTGGGGAGCCCCATAACGGGAGGTGGAGTGACCCTGGCGACACGGTTTCGTTCTACTACAAGGTGCTCGGTCGCCCCCTAGAGGGCAAAGTCGTCCTCACGGAGATACACAAGTACGAATTGGTACGGTCTGTCGCCAATGTCTCCGGCCTTCCTGAGGTGCATCAGGAATATCGCTTCGCCGAGGCTTCAGAGGACAGCTTCCTGCTCACTGTGATTCTAGAAACCGAGGAGCAAACGAGATTCCGCGGCCAAGTCGTGGATCGGCTGCTACTGCCCCACGCCTTGGAGCGCGACTTGAAGCGGACGATGGAGAACCTCGAGGACATCTTTGCATTCGGCCTCCCAAGGCCGATGTGGGTGCTCTGAGCTGGAGTAGGACGACAGCACCCCACCATCCCCCA
>JAZGIX010000191.1:0-6352 GCA_036482315.1 Acidimicrobiia bacterium
GGCTTCCGCCGGCTCGGTGTGGCCCTGTACCTGTTCGGCATCGCCTTCGGACTCGGCACGATCATCAACGTGATCCGATTCCAGTCGATCCGGATCGGCCAGCTCTCCAAGTAGAGCCGACCGCCAAAACGTACGGAGCCGGGGTCCACGGACCCCGGCTCCGGCGCGTCCGGTACCGTGACTCCCCCAGCAACGTGGAGCAGACTCATGATCGGACCAATGATCCTCGCTCAGGCCGAAGGCGGACTCACCGACGCCTGCGGTACGTCTCCCGGCTTTATTTGTGAATGGATGTTCGACCTCACCGAGAACGGCACACTCTCCAACTTCGCAGAGTGGGTGGTGGCCAAACCGGCCAAAGTCCTGCTGATCCTGTTCATCGCGTTCGTCGTCAACCGCCTGGTGAGGCGGGGAATCGGGAGGCTGATCGATCGCCTCGTCGAGGACCGCCAGCAAAGGGCCCAAGAACGGCAGCGCGACGAGATCGAGGATGGCCGGTTTGCTGCTTTCAAGGATCGGGCGCGGGAAAAGACTGAGTTCCTGGCCTTCCAGTCGGAGCGATCGACGCAACGCGCCCAGTCACTTGGAAGCGTGCTGCGCTCTATCGCCTCGTTGATGATCTACTCGATGGCGGCAATCATTGCCCTCGCCGAGTTCGGCGTGAGCCTCGGACCTCTGGTCGCCGGAGCCGGGATCATCGGAGTCGCCATCGGATTTGGTGCCCAGACCCTCGTCAAGGACTTCCTCAGTGGAATCTTCATGCTCATCGAAGACCAGTACGGGGTAGGTGACGTCATCGACGTCGGTGACGCCACCGGAGTGGTCGAGCAGGTAAACCTCCGCACCACCCAGATCCGTGACGTGGACGGAACCGTGTGGTTCATCCCCAACGGCGAGATCCGCCGGATCGGAAACAAATCACAGCAATGGGCTCGGGCGGTCCTCGATGTCGAAGTGTCCTACGACACCGATATCGCACACGCATCGGAGGTGATCAAGCAAGTCGCCGACGGGTTATGGCACGATGCGCTGGAGAACGCCACGGTCCTCGAAGAGCCCGAGATCTGGGGTGTCCAGGAATTGGGTGCTTCTGCGATCGCCATCCGGGTCGTCCTCAAGGTGGAACCGGGTGAGCAGTGGGCAACCGGGCGCGAGATGCGACGCCGCCTCAAGGAGAAGTTCGATGCCGAAGGCATCGACATCCCCTTCCCGCAACGTACCGTTTGGTTGCACCAAGTCGAGTCCGGGGCAACTCCCCAGACCACAGACGACTCGAGCCCGACGCCGCCCTCCGGCGAGGCCCCCTAAGGCAGCTGATCAAACCACGTCCCGAGCCACACAGCGATGAGCCATACGGCGAAGAGCAATGGGCTAGCCGGGCCACCGCCCGGCCCAAGGACGGGCTCGTTCCATCTGACCGGCCAATTGGAGCAGGCCAGGGCAACCGCGTCATACTCGTCATGTTCGCCGAAAGGCTCTGAACTCATCAGGGCACACCATCGGCGTCACCGGTCCGGACAGACGATGGCGGTGAGGGTCTAGATTCAAGACCGTGGAGATCCCAGCCCAACCGGCGCGCTCACGTCGCATCTTCGGAAACCGCACCCTCAACATGCGGTCGATCAAGGCCATCGGCTACGACATGGACTACACCATCATCCACTACAACGTGGAAGAGTGGGAGCGAACCGCATTCGATTACACCAGGGATCGGCTGGTGGCTTCCGGGTGGCCGGTGGCGGACCTCGAGTTCGATCTTGCCGGCGTGATCCGCGGTCTCACCATCGACGCCGAGCTCGGCAACCTGGTGAAACCGACCCGGTTCGGGTACGTGATCAGGGGGGCCCACGGGACCCGGCGGCTCGACTACGACGAGCTTCGCACCGCATACGCGGGCACCTTCGTCGATCTCGCCGAGGATCGTTGGGTCTTCCTCAACACCCTCTTCTCACTGAGCGAGGCATCGCTGTTCGCTCAACTGGTCGAGAGGCTCGACCGCAACGAACTCCCTGGACGAATGTCCTACTCAGACCTTTACGGAGCGGTACGCGCCACCCTCAACGAGGCCCACATGCCGGGAAGACTCAAGGAGGAGATCCTGGCCGATCCCGGTCGATTCGTCATCCAAGATCCCGACGCAGTGATGACTCTGCTCGACCAACTCGAAGCCGGCAAGCGCCTGCTGCTCATCACCAACTCCGAGTGGGAGTACACCAGCCGGATCATGGAGTACGCCTTCGACCCCCACCTCCCGACCGGCATGAGCTGGCGGGATCTGTTTGAGGCGGTGATCGTCTCGGCCGACAAGCCTGCGTTCTTCACCGCCAGCCGGCCCCTCTACCGGATCGTTGATGAGGACAGTGGATTCCTACGTCCCCAAATAGGTCCGCTCGATCCCGGAGGGGTGTTCGTTGGTGGCTCGGCTCCCGACCTGGAGAATCACCTCGGCATCTACGGCGACGAGATCCTGTACATCGGTGATCATCTGTTCTCAGATGTGTCGGTGTCGAAGGCACTGCTTCGCTGGCGCACGGCTCTCATCCTGCGGGAGCTCGAGTCCGAAATAGAGGCTGCGGACAGCTTCGCCGATGACGAAGCGCGGCTCACTGAACTGATGAATCGCAAGACCGATCTGGAGCGAGCCCTGGCAGCCTCTCGACTCGACCAACTCCGGGAAAGGTCGGGACGCGGCGAGCCGATCGGCGGTTCCCCCCCACCTGAGGAACGGATCGCCGAGCTGCGAGAGGCCCTGGCCGCAATAGACGAGCAGATCGGACCTCTCGCCCAGGCCTCGGGCCGTCAGCGCAATGAGGCATGGGGACCGCTCATGCGGTCCGGCAACGACAAGAGTCTGTTCGCCCGACAGGTGGAGCGATATGCCGACGTCTATACGTCTCGAGTGTCGAACTTCCTCGAAGCGACGCCATACGCCTTCCTGCGAGCGGCCAGAGGGTCACTGCCTCACGACCTATAACGGAGCGGCGCCGCGATCACCGGGACGCGTATGCCTCGATGAACCGATAGGGATATGCCTCATCCAGTGCGCTCACAGCATCCAGCCTGTCGAGGGTGCTCTCATCGAGATCGACCGAGAGTGCGGCCAGGTTGTCATCGAGCTGATCGAGAGTTCGAACCCCAAGGATTACCGACGATACCGAACGCCTTGTCAAGAGCCATGCCAGTGCGACCTGCGGCACGGTGACATCGAGGCCGGCCGCGATGGAGGCGACCTGGTCGACGATTCGCCAGTTTCTCTCGGTGTTCCGGCGTTCCCAAGCCTCCTCGTCGCCGTCGGACTGGGTGGCGATCCTCCCGGTAGCGGGACGGTCACCACGCTCGTATTTTCCCGACAGAAACCCGCCCCCCAGCGGCCCCCAAGGAACGAGCCCGAGTCCTTCCGCGTCGCACATCTCAGTGAATTCGCGCTCGATGTCGCGTACAACCAGGCTGTACTGATACTGGGCAGCCACCAACCGGGGACCGGCCTGCGCTGAGGCGACTCCCAGGGCCTTCATCACCTGGAATGCCTTGAAGTTCGAAACGCCAAGCTGTGCCACCTTGCCGACCTCTACCAGTTCGGCGACGGCTCCGATCGACTCCTCGATCGGAGCCCACGGATCCCACGCATGGAAGTAGAGAAGATCGATCCGATCTGTGCCCAGTCTGGTCAGACTGGCATCAACGGCTCTACGGATCTGGATCGGGGACAGACCCTCGTCGTCCTCGTCGTCTCCGGTGCGAAACCGCACTTTGGTGGCGAGAACAACTTCGTCACGGTGCCCCTTGATGGCCTTCCCAACGATTTCCTCCGACCTGCCTCCGGCGTAGACGTTGGCGGTGTCGATGTGGTTGCCGCCGGCGTCCAGGTAGCGGCCGATCATCCGGATGGACTCCTCGGTGGACGTCCCCCGGTCTCCTTCTTCGCCAAACACCATCGTCCCCAGGGCCAATTCGCTTACAAGTGGCCCGCCGCTGCCCAAGGGTCGCATCCGCATCGCATTACCTCCACCGACAGGATATCGTCCAATGAATGTCGCTCACCCGACGATGTGACCTCGAGAGGCCAACTGTGGCGGTTGTATCGGGCACATGATCAAATCACGCCGCTTCCTTGCCCTGCTCGCCGCCCTCGCCCTCGTCGCTGTTGCCTGCACCAGTGGCGCATCCAGCGACTCCACCGACACCCTGACCGACTCGGGCGGAGATGCGACGACGAGTACTTCGCCGACGACTGCCGTGACATCCGGCACCAACCCCGCGGCACTTCTCCCCGGTGTTTCCAATTCTGACGAGCTGCCCGGTGACCTCCCCGCCGTGACCGGCGCATGGGGTACCGATTGGACCCGGACAACCATCCCCTTCGACGAGTTGCGGATCGGCATCTTTGCCAGCGATCCCAGGGACGCGATCGCTCCGATCGACAACCCGCAGTTCGAATCGGTGGCGGCGGGGGCCGATTGGCTCGATGGCCGAGCCCCGGGGGTATTCGTTCGCTACGAAGGTGAGGCACGGTTCTACCCCCTCGCGATCCTCACCCAGCACGAGGTGGTCAACGACCAGATCGGCGACGTACCGATCGCGGTCACCTACTGCCCGCTGTGCAATACCGGTATCGTCTTCGATCGCAGAATCGACGGAACCACTCATCGGTTCGGCGTCTCGGGGCTTCTCCGCAAGAGCGATCTCGTGATGTGGGACGACATCACGAATTCCCTGTGGCAGCAGATCACCGGTGAGGGGATCGTCGGAACATTCGCCGGCGCCCAACTCACCATCGTCCCAGCATCGATCGTCTCCTTCTCGGAGTTCTCCGAGACCGCGCCCGACGGTGCGGTCATGTCGCGCAACACCGGCTTCAACCGCGCATACGGACTCAACCCATACGAGTTCTACTCGTCTCGAGGAGCTCCCTTCGGATTCTTCGACGAGGAGGTCGACGACCGCTTTCCGGCTCTGGAGCGGGTCGTCGGAGTCAGCAGTGGCGAAGTTGAGAAGGCATATCCGTTCAGCGTCATCTCGGGCGTGGGTGTGGTGAACGATGTAGTAGCTGGTACCGACGTAGTCGTCTTCTGGGGCGGTGACACGGCCGACGCGCTCGACAGCTCACGGATCGATGCGTCGCAGGCGGTTGGAACCGCGGTGGCATACTCCCCGATCGTCGACGGTCAGAAGCTCACGTTCCGGCAGATCTCGGATTCGGTGTACGAGGACGATCAGACGGGAACCCGCTGGACAATCCTCGGGGTCGCTACCGACGGTCCGCTCGCCGGAGAACTCCTCGAGCCGATCGTCCATCGCAACGAATTCTGGTTTGCCTGGGCGGCGTTCTTCCCCGACGGTGTTGTCTACGGAGCCTGACCTGCTTCAGCTTGTCGCCCGAAGCTGACCCTGACATGAGCCGATGGTGCAGGGTCGTCGTCAAGTACCACTTCGATCGAGCACTCCTCCAGGACCACCGGGTTGCCGGTGAGTCGGAGCGATTCGGCTCCCCGGCCTGCCGCCGCCACGACCTCAGCAATCATTCGGCTCAACTCGATCCCCACGGCTCCTCCTCGTCGGCGGGGTCCCAGCATCGCGTCGATGTGTCTCACGACTGTCGAAGCCGGCAGCGTTGACTCACGGTCCGTCCGCTCACGAGTGGGGTGAAGTGCGATTCGACGATCGGTCGTCGGGATGGATGATCGACGATGAGGCAAAGATCAGTAGGGAAGGACGCCCGGTCGTTTGATGATCAGGATTGGTCGTCTGAGTCCGGATCGAGCGCCTCGGCCAAGAGCTGCTTACGTCGCTTTCCCGGTACGAAGAATCCGGCCGCGCCGACCAGGAACGGGATCACGAGGGCCTGACCGCTCGACGCCATCGCCTCAATAAGAGCCTCGGCCACGACGAGCGGTGCCGCCACCACTTCGACGACCACCGGCGGCAGGACCGGAGTCAGCATACGGATGACGTTGGCCGACACCTTGTTCGTCGGAAGGTCCGTCGGTTCGGGCGCCAAAGCTGCCGGCCCGAGGTGCTGGCCGTAGTCGTTCTGGTCGTGGTCGTCATGCTGGAACAACACGATCGCGGCGCCGAGGTGGACCGGAAGAGACTTGGTGTCCACCGAACCGAATCCGTTCAGAGCCGGAATCCCGTCAGCACGCCCGGCCGGGTCCTTGTCCTTATCGTCCTTGGACTTGGGATCGTCCTTGGACTTGTCGTCGTCCTTGCCCTTATCGTCATCCTTACACTTGTCATCCTTGGACTTGTCATCCTTGGACTTGTCATCCTTGGACCTGTCATCCTTGGACTTGCCATCCTTGGACCTGTCATCCTTGGACCTGTCATCCTTGGACCTGTCATCCTTGGACTT
>JAZGIX010000192.1:0-3138 GCA_036482315.1 Acidimicrobiia bacterium
ACCCGGTGAGAAGTGCGGGCTCGCCTGCACGGCTGAAAATTTGAATTGACTTGCAATTATACAATTGCATATATAAAATTCACCGAGAAAAACAGTGAACGAAGATGAGATTTCATTTCATCAATCATACTTTTAATGAGACTCATTCCCGTCAAAGGGCGTCGAGTCCAGGAAGGAGAACGGTGATGGTAAAGAAGTTGTTCGGTGTTGTGATTATTCTCGCGATGTTGGCTGCCGCGCCGGCATTCGCTCAGACCACCGGCCGCGTGCGGGGTGAGGTGGTGGACGGCGACGGCATTCCGCTGGCCGGAGTCATCGTGGAGATGACGGGCGAGGCGCTGGGCGACGGTAAACGGGGGACCGTGAGCGCATCCAACGGCGCATTCAGTATCCCAGGGATACCGGTCGGCATATACTCGTTGACCGCGACCCACGTCGGATTCTCGCCCCAGGACATCGACGGCATCAACGTCAACATCGGTGCCGTAACCTCGGTCACCTTCCACCTCCAGCCGACGTTCGCCGGGGAGATCGCGGTGGTTGCCGAGTCACCGGTCATGGACGTGACCAGCCCCAGCGTCGGCGCCACCTACGACGAGGACTTCGTCAAAGACCTGCCCACCCGGCGCAACTTCTACGACCTCATCAGCGCATCCCCCGGGGTGTTCGCCCCCAGCGGCGAGGACAAGTTCGAGAAGTTCCGCATCTCCGCCTTCGGCTCCAACGTTCAGTCGGGCGCTTGGAACATCGACGGCGTCAACATGACCGCGCCCGAGGGCGGGTATCTGTTCTTCGAGATCAACCCCGACGCCATCGCCGAGACCCAGTTTCTCGGGGTCGGCGCCGGCGCGGAGTACGGCAGCACCGCCGGCTCCGTGTTCAACGTGGTCACCAAGTCCGGAACCAACCAGTTTCACGGGTCTGCGAGCGCCTATCTGCAGGACGACTCCCTGGTCGACCCCAACGTCACCGTCGACGACTCCCCGTCCGGGGAGTTCCACGTCAACGACTTCTCGCACCTCAGCGCGACCCTGGGCGGACCCATCAAGAAGGACAAGTTCTGGTTCTTTGCCGCGTACCTGACAACGGTCGAGAACATCTCACAGCCATATGAGTCCCCGGAACTCATGAACGACACCGAGGATACGAGGTACGATCTCAAGCTCACGGCCCAGCTCACCCAGAACCATCGCCTCGACGTCAAGTTCTCCAAGGACGAGACCTTCCACCCCTGGCCCTACGATGACACGATCTATGCGCCATCGACCTGGAGGTTTCGCACCCGGGACAATCAGATCATCAACGGCGAGTACAGCGGGATCCTGTCGGCCAACACCCTCCTCCAGATTAGCGGTGGGTATTGGAGCGGCGACAACGGTGACCTGCCCACGAGCCTGGCCAACAGGGACCAGATTCACTGGCGCGACTACGACGTCTCTCCGGTGACCCAGTGGGGAGGCGTGTACTGGGACTGGATCTGGGAGCAGCACCACACCCAGGCCGATGTGGTCCTCACCCACTTCGCGGCGGACTTCGGGGGCGACCACGAGTTCAAGTTCGGGGTCCAGTACAACCAGGGTGGCGGCACAACCACGACCTACGACACCGACATGAATTACTACTGGTACGGCTATGTGTACAAGTGGGCGCAGATCCCCTACATGTACGGGGGTGACACCACGACCTGGTCAGGTTTCGCGACCGACTCCTGGCAGATCTCGAACCAGTTCACGCTCAACGTCGGGATCCGCCACGACCAGCACAAAGCCTCAATTCCCGCCTTCGATCGGCTCGACATCAACAGCGATCCGACCGGCGAGACGATCCCGGGCATGGACATGTTCACCTGGAACCAGTGGTCGCCGCGCCTCGGCTTCGCCTGGCAGGTGACTGACGACGGCAAGACCGTCATCCGGGGCTCGGCCGGCATCTACTACGACGGCACGGTGTCCGGCAACTGGTACGCGCCTCCACCCGAGGCTCCACCATACGTCTACTCGTACTGGTCGGGGACCGAGTGGGTGGATTGGCAGGTACTCCAGAGGGGCGCGGGGCAGCTGATCCAAGACGGCATGGAGGGCCCGAAAACCAACGAGCTCACACTCGGCGTCGAGCACCAGATCGGTGACGACATGGCCGTCGGCGCGCAGTTCGTCTACAAGGACACCAAGAACATGATCGGCTGGCACTTCCTCGACGACGGTGTCTACGAGCCGTTCACCTACACCGACCCCGACACCGGCCAGACCTTGGCTCTCGTCGACATCATCGAGTGGCCGACGGTGATCAAGGGCAACTCCACCGGCCCCGGCGCGGTCGGCGGGGATCGCAACTACTCGCAGGACTACAGGGGCGCATTCCTGACCTTCAAGAAGCGGTACTCGAACGGCTGGGACATGATGGCGTCCTACACCTACTCCAAGGCCGAGGGCCTCAACACGAGACCGGAATCCAACGCACTGTGGGGTCAGACCGCGCCTTTCTGGACCAGCTACGGCGAGGGGGGGAACCCCAACCTCTGGACCAATGCGGAGGGGCTGCTGGCCTCCGACCGAACCCACACGTTCAGGGTGTCGGGCAACGTCGACCTGGGGTGGAGAGTCAAACTGAGCGGGGTGCTCAGATACCAGACCGGCAGTCCGTACAACCTCATGCGGTCGATCGCCGATCCCACCGGACAAAGACTCACTGTGATCTCGAGCCTCAACGACGACGGGGACAGGTATCCGAGTCAGACCGTGCTCGACCTGGCCCTCGGCAAGCACTTCGGCCTCGGGGGCTGGGGCGACTTCAGCCTCGACCTGCAGCTGCTCAACGTGCTCAACGAGGATGCTGGGATCTCCTGGCAGACGGTCGTACTTGACCCAGGCGCTGACTATGTTGCGGGCGACTGGGTGTGGCCAAGACGCCTCACGGTCCGGTTCAAGCTGTCGTTCTAAAAGCGGCTGATTCGCATCATTCCAGGCGCGCGGTCTTCGGGCCGCGCGCGTTTTTGTCGTATTGACGATCTGAGAATTACCCTTGCAGCCCTGCTTCGCGAAGGATGAAATCCAGGTCGGCCTCTTCTCCTCCCACCGGGCACGCATTTTCACAGCCCCGGCAGTAGACGATGACCTTGCACGGTTCTTCGATTCCAAC
>JAZGIX010000193.1:0-3531 GCA_036482315.1 Acidimicrobiia bacterium
GCCTTGTTTGATGTCGCGGAAGTTGTCGAGGCCGATGCCGCATTCGAATCCGGATGCGACCGAACGCACGTCGTCCTTGAAGCGCCGCAATGACCCGATGGTGCCGTCGTACACCACCACCCCGTCACGCACCAGACGAACCCGTGCTCCCCGGTTGATCTCGCCCTCCGTGACATAGGAACCGGCAATCGTGCCGAACCGCGGCGCACGGAACGTTTCGCGCACTTCGGCTGAACCGAGCAACCGCTCGACCTCCTCGGGCGACAGTCGGCCGACCAGCATCGCTTCGACATCGTCGAGCAACTCGTAGATGATTCGATATGTCCTGACCTCGATGCCCGCAGCTTCGGCGGCACGCCGAGCCTTGGCATCGGGACGGACGTTGAAGCCGAATACGACCGACTCGGTGGCTTCGGCCAGGACTATGTCGTTCTCGGTGACTCCCCCGATGGCGGTATGAATGATGGTGACCCGACCGTCCTCGCGCTGGATCTTGGCGACGGCATCTCGGATGGCCTCGAGCGAGCCGTGGGCATCCGCCTTGACGATCATCCGGAGCTCGGCGTGCTCGGCTGTTCTCAGGTCGTCGAGGATTTTGGTGAGTCGCTCGGCCGCGGTCGGTATCACCAGTTCCTCGCCACGAATCTGGCTGACCCGCTCGGCGGCCATAGCGCGAGCGCTCCGATCGTCGGCAGCAACTTCGAAATAGTCTCCCGCCTGGGGTATCTCATCCCAACCCATGGTCAGTACCGGCATGCTCGGGGTGGCCTCATCCACCTGTGTGCCGTTCTCATCGAACATAGCGCGTACCCTCCCCGCCACCGGACCGGCGACCAGAGCATCACCTCGACGCAGGGTTCCCCGCTGGACGATGAGGGTGGCGACGGGTCCCCGACCCTTGTCGAGTTGGGCTTCGATGACCGTGCCCGTCGCGGCGACCGATGGGTTGGCGCTGAACTCCTCAAGTTCCGCGATGAGATCGAGGTACTCCAGCAGCTGGTCGACGCCGTCTCCGGTGAGCGCCGACACTTCGGCACTGACTACGTCGCCGCCCAACTCCTCGACCACCAAGCCGTACTCGGTGAGCTGGGCGCGGACCGAGTTGGGGTTGGCTGCCTCCAAATCGATCTTGTTGATGGCGATCACGATCGGAACGTCGGCCGCCTTGGCATGGCTGATGGCTTCGACCGTCTGCGGCATGACCCCGTCGTCGGCTGCAACAACGAGGACGACGATATCGGTCACTTCGGCCCCGCGGGCGCGCAGTGTGGTGAAAGCCTCGTGACCCGGAGTGTCGATGAACGTGATCTTGCGATCTCCGACTTGTGCTTGATAAGCGCCGATGTGCTGGGTAATGCCTCCGGCCTCGTCGGCGACGACGTTGGAACGCCGGATCGAATCGAGAAGCTGGGTCTTTCCATGGTCGACATGGCCCATGACTGTCACCACGGCCGGCCGGAGGACTAGATCGGCCGGATCATCGTCGAAGAGCCGTTTGGCACGCACCAGTGGCGCCTCGACCTGCTCGTCCGCTTCGGCTTCCTCCACCTCGACCTCGTACCCGAGCGCCTCTCCCACCACCGATAGGAGTTCAACCGGAATCGGCTGGGTAGCGCCGGCCATCTGGCCGCGGCTGATCAGTTCTCTCACGACGATCCCTACCGGACGTCGGGTGAGCTCGGCGAATTCCTGAACTGTTATGCCCTCGGTCACCGTCACGGTGCGGCGGCGATAGCCTTCGGCCTCCGGCTCCTCAGTCCCTTCATCGGGAACGGCCTCGACCGGCGGTGCTTCGGAATCCGGTTCGGAAGCGGTCTCGGCCGCGGGTGCCTCCGCTACCGGTTCTGGCTCGGCGACGGCGTCGGTCTCCCCCCGCTCTTCGGCGTAGGACAGCTTGAGAAGCTCTGCATCCTCGGTGGACAGGCCCGAAGAGGCGGTCTTGACCTCGATCCCGAGATCCTTGGCGCGCGCCACCAGCTCCTTGGACTCGACATCGATCTCTCTGGCAAGTTCATAGACGCGCATAAATCACTCTCCGGCCGTCATTGTGCCACGCGACAGCTACGCCTCGGCGGGCGGGTCTTCCTGCGTCACGTCGGCCTCTGGTTGCTCACCGGGTGTCGAATCGTCGACCACGGCATCTTCGGCGACAACGTCCAACTCTGCGGGGTCGTCTTCCGACTCTTCGGCTGCCTCCGACTCTGGTACTTCCGTCGCTGCAACGTCGTCCGCTGTCTCAGACTCTTCGAGGTCGTCGGCCGGCTCTTCGGCCGCCTCCGGCTCTGGTGCTTCCGTCGTAGCGACGTCCTCTGTCGACTCGGCGGCGGGGACATCAGGAGCCGCCTCGGCGGCCGCATCCTTGTCCACAGTCGCTTCTGCCGGCTTCTCTTCCGGCTCGCCGTCTTGCTCCTCGGACGAGCCGCCCGCTTGTTCTGTCTCGGAGCGAATATCGATCCGGTAGCCGGACAAACGTGCTGCGAGGCGGGCGTTCTGGCCCTCCTTGCCGATCGCAAGCGAAAGCTCACGATCGGGGACGACCACGATCGCCTCCATCTCCTCCTCGTCCAGAATCACCTGTCGAACCTTGGCAGGACTCAGCGCCTCAGCGATGAAGTCGGCGGTGTCCTCCCGCCAGGGAACGATGTCGACCTTCTCGCCGCGCAACTCGTTCACAACCTGGCGTACTCGACTCCCCCTGGCGCCGACACACGCTCCCACCGGATCCACATTCATGTCGTTCGATGCGACCGCGATCTTGGTACGGTGCCCGGCGTCTCGAGCGATCGCCCTGATCTCCACGACTCCTTCGACCAACTCGGGCACCTCGAGTTCGAAGAGTCTGCGGATGAAGTCGGGATGGCTTCGGCTGGCCACAATTGGGGCGCCCTTGGACTCTTCCCGCACCTCGACGATGAGCGCCTTGACCCTGGCGCCACGTTCGAGCCTCTCATACGGGATCTTCTCGCCGGCCGGCATGACGGCTTCGGCGTTGCCCAGATCGAGCATCACGGTGCGGAAGTCTGACTGCTGGACGATCCCGGTAACGAGATCACCCTCGCGTCCCTGATAGATCTCGAAAATTTGAGCCCGCTTGGCGTCGCGCAGCCGCTGCACGATCACCTGTTTCGCAGTCTGCGCGGCGATACGGCCAAAGTCGGTCGGAGTGTCTTCCCACTCCCTCACCACGTTGCCGTCCTCGTCGAGTTCCTGGCCATAGACGATCATCTCGCCCGTGTCGGTGTCGATCGTCACGCGTGCTTCTTCGGCGGCACCGGGACTGCGCTTGTAGGCAGACACCATCGCATTGGCGAGCGCGTCGAGGATCGTCTCCTTCGACACACCCTTCTCTCGTTCGAGGAGGTCGAGCTCCTCCATAAAATTCGCGTTCACCGCTTACCTCGCTTGCCCCCGGGTTTGGGGGACTTCTCCCATCGAAAGACCGTCCGTGCCTGCGTGACCGACTGCAGCGGAATAGTCCGTGTAGCGCCCTCCATCGTGAGTCGGAGAGCTGTGTCGTCAATCCCTTCGAGC
>JAZGIX010000194.1:0-7458 GCA_036482315.1 Acidimicrobiia bacterium
TCGCACAGTCTGCCGAACCCTGGGGGGCGCGGAGCGTTGGCGAGGGCGTCTTCCGGTTCGATGAGAGATCCGATCGCCTGGGCCCACCATGCGGCCCCGGCGGCGACCGCAAAGGAGATGAGGAGGCCCACTCCGACGCCGACTACCAATCCGGCAGCGCCACCGGAGAACCATCCGGCGATACCGAGTCCGATGGGGAAGAGGATGGGACCGAGCATCCGCCGATGGTAGGTGAGTAGCCGGTAAGTGGTAGCCAGTGACCAGTGACCAGTAACCAGTAACCAGTACCCGCTAGGACGACTCGTGGATTGCTGGCTGGATACAGGTCTCGGCGGATACTGGCTACTCGACCGCAGGTGGTCGGGGGTTGGGTGAGCGCGTTCTGGCCCGTGGTCGATACGGCGTCTGGTACTGGTCACTCGACCGCACGTGGTTGGAGAATCGGGTGGGGGTGTTCGAAGTCTGGGCCGCGACGTCGTGTGCGGATTTAGACATTGACATAGGGCCGGGCTCCTGTATCCTTCTCAGTACATAGTTGGAGACACCACACGGGGTCTTCTTGAGATTGCCGGCCTGGCCGAGCTGGGGTAGTCGCGTGCTATCCTGGTTTCTTGCCGTCTCTAGATCCTGTTATGTAGGTCCAGAACGTCCCGCCCTGAAACCTGAATCGAGGAGGAAGCGCCCTTGGCTCGTGCGCGTACCGATCGCCTGTCGTTCGCGAAAATCCCTGAAGTACTACCCCTCCCGAATCTTCTATCCGTACAATCCGAATCCTTCAAATGGTTCCTCGAGCGCGGGCTCAAGGAGATCTTCGAGGAGATCTCACCGATCGAGGACTTCACCGGTTCTCTAGCTCTCGAACTCACCGATCATCGGTTCGAAGAACCGACGATGCCTATCGAAGAAGCGAAGGAGCGCGACACCAATTATTCGCGTCCGCTCTTCGTTACTGCTCGCTTTATGAACCGCGAGACGGGCGAGATCAAGGAACAGCAGGTGTTCCTCGGCGACTTCCCGATGATGACTCCGAACGGGACCTTCATAGTCAACGGCACCGAGCGCGTTGTCGTCAGCCAGCTGGTCCGGTCTCCCGGCGTCTACTTCGCCGCCGATCGCGACAAGACGTCGGACAAGATGCTCCACAGCTCGAAGATGATCCCGGGTCGCGGAGCCTGGCTCGAGTTCGACATCGACAAGAAGGACACGGTCGGGGTTCGCGTCGACCGCAAGCGGCGTCAGATGGTGAGCACTTTTCTGCGCGCCCTCGACTTCGCCCAGACCGACGAGGAGATCCTCGATCTATTCGACGGCTCGGAGTTGATCCGCAACACCCTTGAGAAGGACCCGACGGAAGATCGAGACGAGGCCCTGCTCGATCTCTATCGCAAACTTCGCCCCGGTGAGCTCACCACGATCGAATCGGCGCGCGGACTGATCAACACCCTGTTCTACAACCCGAAGCGCTACGACCTCACCCGGGTCGGTCGGTACAAGCTGAATGAGCGCTTTCCGCGGTGCATCGAGTGCTCCGGCAACGTTGTGCGCAATGAGAAGGGCAAGTGGGAGCACGTAGAGACTCCCAGCGAGAAGCACGCGGTACTGGCACTCGACGACTTCGACGACATGTCGATCTACCGCGAGCGCGAGCTGGGGCTGCTGTCTCAGGAGGACATCCTCGACACGCTGCGTTACCTGGTCAACCTTCACGAAGGGAAGGACGGATATCTTCCCGACGACATCGACCACTTCGGAAACAGGCGCATCCGCACGGTCGGTGAGCTGATCCAGAATCAAATTCGGGTTGGGCTTACCCGACTCGAGCGGGTCGTGCGCGAGCGGATGACGACGCAGGATCCGGAGTCGATCACTCCGCAGACTCTCATCAACATTCGCCCCGTGGTTGCCTCCATCAAGGAGTTCTTCGGGACCAGCCAGTTGAGCCAGTTCATGGACCAGCCCAACCCGCTTGCCGGGCTCACTCACCGACGTCGTCTGTCGGCGTTGGGGCCTGGTGGCCTCTCCCGCGAGCGCGCCGGGTTCGAGGTGCGCGACGTGCACTCGTCCCACTACGGACGGATGTGTCCGATCGAGACGCCAGAAGGTCCGAACATCGGTCTGATCGGCTCGCTGGCGTCGTATGCCCAGGTCAATCGGTTTGGTTTTATCGAGACCCCTTATCGCCGAGCAGTGGACGGGGTTGTCACCAAGAAGATCGACTATCTGACGGCTCGTGAAGAAGAGCAGTTCGTCATCGCGCAGGCCAACGCACCGCTGAAGGAAAATGGCGCGTTTGCGGCAAGTCGGGTCCTGGTACGGCGGCGCGGCGGAGATGTCGATTACGTTTCCCCGAAGGACGTCGACTACATGGACGTGTCGCCGAAGCAGGTCGTTTCGGTGGCTACGGCCCTCATTCCCTTCCTCGAGCACGATGACGCCAACCGCGCTCTCATGGGTTCGAACATGCAGCGCCAGGCAGTGCCCCTGTTGCGGTCCGAGGCTCCGCTTGTGGGAACCGGGGTCGAAGGGAGGGCGGCACTGGATTCCGGGGATGTCCGCCTCTCAGAGGCCGAAGGAGAAGTCGTGGAGGTCACCGGCAACCAGATCGTGGTCAAGAGCGGGAACCGCAGGATCGTCCACGAATTGAAGAAGTTTGTCCGTTCCAACCAGGGAACCTCGATCAACCAGAAGGTTCTGGTGAGCGAGGGTGACATGGTGAAGGTGGGGCAACCGATCGCCGACGGTCCATCCACTGAGGATGGCGAGTTGGCGCTCGGAAAGAATTTGCTGGTCGCCTTCATGTCGTGGCAGGGCCACAACTACGAAGACGCCATCATCATCTCGGAACGCCTGGTCAAAGACGACGTGCTGACGTCGATCCACATCGATGAGCACGAGATCGAGGCCAGAGACACCAAGTTGGGAGTCGAAGAGATCACTCGCGACATCCCGAATGTGGCTGAAGAGGTGCTACGAGACCTCGATGAGGAAGGAATCATCCGGATAGGCGCCGAGGTTGGCCCCGGCGACTACCTCACAGGCAAGGTGACTCCCAAGGGCGAGACGGAGCTGACTCCGGAAGAGCGTCTGCTCCGTGCGATCTTCGGCGAGAAAGCCCGTGAGGTCCGCGACATGTCGCTGAAGGTGCCCCACGGCGAGAAGGGTAAAGCCATCGACGTTCGGGTCTTCCGCCGCGATGCGGGTGACGAGTTGCCGCCGGGCATGAATGAACTAGTCCGGGTTCACGTCGCTCAGCAGCGCAAGATCTCCGAAGGAGACAAACTGGCGGGTCGGCACGGCAACAAGGGGGTGATCGCCAAGATCCTTCCCGAAGAAGACATGCCCTTCCTGGCGGACGGAACTCCCGTCGACATCATCCTCAGTCCGTTGGGCGTTCCTTCCCGGATGAACCTCGGTCAGGTGCTGGAGACTCACCTCGGATGGGCTGCAGCAAAGGGCTGGGGTGAGTTCAAGGGTGATAGTGCTGCATCCAAGGGCTCCGGTCCGTGGACGAAGGTGGCGACACCGGTCTTTGACGGAGCCAATGAGGGCGAGATCGTCAGCGTGTTGGAAAACTCGCTCCCCAATGAGGACGGACTCCAGTTGGTAGGTGGGACCGGCAAGGCTCAGCTGTTCGACGGTCGGGAGGGCGAGCCGTTCGATTCGCCGATCACGGTCGGTTACATCTACATCTTGAAGTTGCTCCACCTGGTCGACGACAAGATCCACGCTCGCTCCACCGGGCCTTACTCGATGATCACGCAGCAGCCGTTGGGCGGTAAGGCCCAGTTCGGTGGACAGCGGTTCGGAGAGATGGAGGTCTGGGCACTCGAGGCCTATGGAGCCGCCTATGCGCTCCAGGAACTCCTCACGATCAAGTCCGACGACGTGCGGGGTCGCGTGAAGGTGTACGAGGCGATCGTAAAGGGCGAGAACATCCCGGAGCCGGGAATCCCCGAGTCGTTCAAGGTGCTCATCAAGGAGATGCAGAGCCTGTGCCTCAACGTCGAGATGCTGGCAGCTGGTGAGGAGATCGAGCTCCGCGAGCTCGACGACGATGCCTTCCGCACCGCCGAATCCCTCGGCATCGACATCTCCCGCCCCGAGCGTCCCGAGATCACGAATTGAAAACTACGAAGTCAGAACGAGACGAGGAGCACGGGTGGTCCAGTTCTTTGATGAGCTAAAGATCGATCTGGCGACCAGCGACCAGATCCGGGCGTGGTCCCATGGTGAGGTCCGGAAGCCTGAGACGATCAATTACCGAACGCTGAAGCCTGAGAAGGATGGCCTGTTCGATGAGCGGATCTTTGGTCCGACGCGCGATTGGGAGTGCTACTGCGGCAAGTACAAGCGCGTGAGGTTCCGCGGGATCATCTGCGAACGTTGCGGCGTCGAGGTGACCCGGTCCAAGGTTCGGCGCGAGCGGATGGGCCACATCGAGCTGGCCGCTCCGGTGACTCATATCTGGTACTTCAAGGGTGTCCCGAGCCGACTCGGATATCTGCTCGACATGTCCCCGAAGGAACTCGAGAAGGTCATCTACTTTGCGGCATACCTGATCACTCACATCGATCTCGAGAAGCGCGACAAGGACCTGTCCGAACTCGAGGAAGCGATGGAGACCGAGGTGACGCTGGTCCGTGGAGAATTCGTCGAATGGGAGACCGCTCGGCTCGAGCGTCTGGAGCAGGAGCTCACCCAGATGGAGGACGCCGGAGCCAAGGGTCAGGAGATCGGCGCGGCGCGGCGTGAGGCCGAACGCGAGATCAAGGATCGGCGGGAGCGCAGCGAATACGAAGAGGAGCTCGTGCGCGAGGCCTTCGACTTCTTCCGCGGAATGAAGGTCAAGGATCTTGTCGAGTCCGAACAGCTGTGGCGTGAGATTCGCGATCGGTACGAGGATTACTACGTCGGTGCCATGGGCGCCGAGGCCATCAAGGATTTGCTCCACCGTCTCGATCTCGACGCCGAGATTGTCAAGCTCACCGAGGATCTCGATGCCAACTCGCAGCAGCGCAGGCAGCGTGCCACCAAGAGATTGAAGGTCGTGACGCCGTTCGCCAAGGGGGTCAACAAGCCGGAATCGCTGATCCTCGATGCCGTTCCGGTGATTCCCCCCGACCTGCGTCCGATGGTGCAGCTCGACGGCGGGCGGTTTGCCACCAGTGATCTCAACGATCTGTATCGCCGTGTCATCAACCGCAACAATCGTCTGAAGCGTCTGCTCGATCTGGGTGCCCCCGAGATCATCGTGAACAACGAAAAGCGGATGCTGCAGGAAGCCGTCGACGCTCTGTTCGACAACGGTCGCCGCGGTCGCGCGGTGACGGGTCCGGGCAACCGCCCCCTCAAGTCACTGAGCGACATGCTCAAGGGCAAGCAAGGCCGTTTCCGTCAGAACCTGCTCGGCAAGCGCGTCGACTACTCGGGACGCTCGGTGATCGTCGTCGGACCGCAGCTCAAGCTTCATCAATGCGGTCTGCCCAAGGCGATGGCGCTGGAGCTCTTCAAGCCGTTCGTGATGAAGCGGCTCGTCGACCTCGATCTCGCCCAGAACATCAAAGCAGCCAAGCGGATGGTGGAGCGTCACCGCCCCCAGGTATGGGACGTGTTGGCGGAAGTCATTCAGGAGCACCCGGTGCTGTTGAACCGCGCCCCGACGCTGCACCGTCTCGGGATTCAGGCCTTCGAGCCGATTTTGGTCGAAGGCAAGGCAATCCAGATCCATCCTCTGGTCTGTGAGGCGTTCAACGCCGACTTCGATGGGGACCAGATGGCAGTGCACCTGCCGCTGTCGGCCGAGGCTCAGGCCGAGGCTCGGGTGCTCATGCTGTCGACCAACAATGTCTTGTCGCCGGCCAGCGGTCGTCCCATCGTGACTCCGAGCCAGGACATGGTCATCGGTCTCTACTACCTCTCTGAGATGGTGGAGCGCGAGGGCGGCGAGGATCGGATCTTCATCGACCTCGAAGAGGCAGAGATGGCCTACGACCTCGGTGACATAGGGCTGCAGGAGCCGATCAAGCTCCGAGTCGGAGACCTGGCTGGTGATCCCAAGCTGCATGCCGAGTTGAAGGACCACCTGGGAGATCTGATTCCGGATGAGGCGGTGGACGGTTCGAAGCCGTTCGATACCACCTTCGGGCGCGCTCTGCTCAACACGGCTCTTCCGGCCGACTTCCCGTTCATCAACGGGGTCGTGCTCAAGTCCGACCTCCGAACACTCATCGAAGAAGTGATCGGCCGCTACGACAAGGGAGTTCTCCAGAAGTTCCTCGACGCGGTCAAAGCGCTCGGGTTCCGATTCGCGACGCGCTCCGGCCTCACGATTGGCCTCGAGGATGTCAAGACGCCCGCCGACAAGCCGAAGATCCTCGAGGAGTACGAGGGGCGGGCGGCCAAGGTCGAAGAGCTTTTCCTGCAGGGGATCATCACCGACGATGAGCGCCGTCAGGAGCTCATTGAGATTTGGACCGAAGCAACCGACAAGGTCAAGGACGCCATGGAGGTGAGCCTCAAGGCCGATCCGTTCAATCCGATCGACATGATGGTGCGGTCCGGTGCTCGCGGCAACATCATGCAGGTGCGCCAGATCGCCGGTATGCGAGGTCTGGTCGCCAACCCTAAGGGTGACATCATCCCGCGCCCGATCAAGGCGAACTTCAAAGAGGGGCTTTCGGTTCTCGAGTACTTCATCTCGACCCACGGTGCCCGCAAGGGCCTCGCCGACACCGCTCTCAGGACGGCCGACTCCGGCTATCTGACGCGGCGTCTCGTCGACGTATCTCAAGAAGTCCTCATCTTTGATGAGGATTCTGAGGATCCGGGTATCGAGATCTCGGTGAAGGAAGAAAGCGGCGAGCCGTTTCGTCACTTGTCGAGCCGGATCTTCGGCCGAATCCTGGCCGAAGACATCAAGATTGGGCGGTCCCTGCTCGAGACCAGCCGTGGAGTGAAACTCCGTGCCGGCGAACTCGTGGATCGGGATGCCTTGGTCGCGATCAACGCTGCACCCGAGGTAACCGAAGTCAAGGTGCGCTCTCCGCTGACCGACACGTTGCGCTACGGCATCAGCAAGGCGTCCTACGGACTCAGCCTCGCCACCGGGAGGATGGTCGAGCCGGGTGAGGCGGTTGGCATCATGGCCGCTCAGTCGATCGGCGAGCCGGGCACGCAGCTGACCATGCGTACGTTCCATACCGGCGGTGTCGCCGGTGAGGACATCACGCACGGTCTGCCCCGAGTGACCGAGTTGTTCGAGGCTCGCAGCCCGAAGGGCAAGGCCCCGATCTCTGAAATCGGTGGTGTGGTCAAGATCGTCGAAGACGAGGACGGCCGCCGCATCGTCATCGAAGGAGCCAAGGAAGAAGAGCGGGAGTACCCGATCTCTCGTTATGCCGGCCTCAAGGTGAAAGACGGCGAGACGATCGATCCCGGCACACCGTTGACTGCCGGCCC
>JAZGIX010000195.1:0-3117 GCA_036482315.1 Acidimicrobiia bacterium
CCGACTCGGCGAGTGACACCGAGCCTTCGAACTCAAACGGTTGTGTTTTCCCCACCAGTCACGATCGCGGCGGTCGATGAGCCCCCACCTGGTTTTCTGTCCAGTCGAATCCCGCAGACCGGTACACCCGCCCGGCAGGGCCGCCCTGCTCGGCGACGATGACCAGGGTATTGGCGTCGAGTTCGTCGAACGCGTCGCGTGCGCTGTCGTACACCAGTCGGGCGCATATTCCCTGCCGACGGAACCCGGGGTGTGTTTCCACGCTCTGGAACCGACCCAGGCCTGCTTCTGCATAGATTCCGAGGTCTGCCACGAGGCGCTCCCCCATGAACGCTCCGTACCACCGAGCTCTGCCTGATTCGGCGGCTTGACGATTCAGACGCATCTGGTCCTCCTTGAATTTCCGATATTGCGCCGGATCGATGCGGTCGTTGCACTCGATCTGAAGTTCGGTGGCGGAGGTCCAGTCGCCATCCCCTTCAAGGCGGCGCACCGTCACCTCCCCGTTGCAGCGTGCCGGGGGGTGGACCGACTCGGCAGTCAGCACATCATCGCGGTTGAGAGAAAAGCCAGCATCCACGAACGGATCGATGGTCCCCAGGTCTCCTTCGGGGCTATCCCAGCCGAAGGCGACGTGATCGACGCCCTCCATGCACCCCAGACTCGCCTCGAACTGGGTCATCCACAGCTCAAAACTGTCTTCCGCCGGACTTCGAGGAAAGAGCATGAAGTTTCCCCACCAGTAGCTCGGAATCGACGGGGTCTCCACCACGATGTGGTCACCCCGTTCTGAAATGACAGCGTTGTTGGCCAGGACCATGAGATCGGTCCGGTAGCCGAGTGATCTGACGTCCATGGTCAGTTCCTTGTTCGGAGGCCTTGGTATCAAGCATATGTGAGTGTGTCGATGCGACCGATAGGAACGCTTCACAGTCTGGCAAACTGCCGCCGTGGCCGACCTGCGCCGACTCAAGAGATCGTTCTATGTCCTAACGGGCCTGCGCTGGCTTCCGGTGGGCGCAGTCATCCCCTTTGGAATCCTCTTCATGCAGGAGCGCGGCCTCGATCTCGGCGATATCGGATTGGCCGTGGCCGCCTACGGCGTAACGGTTGCCGTGCTCGAACTGCCGACCGGCGGACTGGCCGATACCCTGGGCCGAAGGCCGATCCTCCTGACCGCCGAATTAGTGGGCGACCTCGGACTGCTGCTCTTTCTCTTTGCTGATTCTCTCCCGCGATTTGCTATCGCCTGGGCGGTAATGGGGATTGGGCGCGCTCTGAACTCGGGAGCGCTCGAAGCCTGGTTTGTCGACGAGGCGATGAGGGTGGAACCCGGGATCGAGATCCATGGGCCCCTATCGGTGGCGGGAGTCGTCGGCGCGTTGGCATTGGGGCTCAGCGCCGTCGCCGGGGGGCTCGTCCCCAAGATATTGGACTCCGGCTGGTCCTTCGGAGGAACCGTCATCAGCGAAGTCGCTACTCCGATTCTCGTCGCGTTGGCGCTAGGAGTGGTGCACCTTGTCGCTGTTTGGGCGCTGGTACGAGAGGACCATCGAACGGGAAGTTCGAACCGGTTGGGCGCGGCTTTGGCAGATGTGGGCCCGACCATCAAGCGGGCGCTCACCCTGGCGGCAAAGCAGCCGGTGATCAGGTCGCTGCTGCTGGCGATGCTCGCTGCCGGTCTGGCCCTGAGCAGCGTCGAGGTCCTATGGCAGCCTCACTTCGCCGATCTCGCCGGAGGTGCCAAGGGGCGAACAGAACTCTTCGGGGTCATAGCTGCCATCGGGTTCGCCGCCGCAGCCGTCGGGTCGGGGTTGAGCCCGCGCCTCGTGAAGGTGCTTCGCGGCCATCCCGCTCTTGCCGGACTCGTCGCCACGGCGGGTGTCGGTGCGGCCCTCCTCGGCTTGGCCTCGTCCAAATGGATCCTGATGGCCGGAGCGGCCTACGTGGTCTTCTACGTGTTCGTTGGTGTCATCGGCCCGCTCCAGTCGGAGTTGCTCCACCGCCAGATCTCATCTGAAGAGCGGTCGACCATGCTCTCGACAAACTCCCTGAGCCTGCAGCTCGGCGGCGTCGCCGGCACCGTCGGGATCGCCGCTCTGGCTGCAGCAACGTCGATCGCATTCGCCTGGGTGGCGGCCGGAGCGGTCGTGGCGCCAGCAGCGCTCTTCTACTGGGCCATTCACCGGAATTTGAGAAGCACTCCGCAGGACGATGCCGATCGGGGGCCGGTTTAGGCTCGGGCCCGACGAGGAGCACCTCACGGACCATCCGTTCAGATTCAAAACTATCCCGGTCATGGCGCTGACGTCTCTATTGGCGGCAGCCGCCTGCAGCGGTGCCGACGGCGTGACCCGGCTGCCGCTCGCCGAATATATCGACCATGCCGACGCGATATGCGCCACCTACTACCAACAGGCCTCCGAGGATCAGTTGGGTGCTGACGAGGTAGCCGACCTGCTGGGAGAGATGCATGTGGAGATCAAGACAGCACGTCCCGAGTCGGATGAGCTGACTGCGGAAAGCGAACGCCTCTTCGATGAGCAAGTCCGCCTCGTCGGGCGGCTGGCCGACGTCATGGGCGCCGGTGGCAGCTCGGGCGACCCCGAGTTCGACTCTCTGGCCACAGCGCTAAACGTCGACCTGGCGGACGAGTTCCGTGAATTCGGTTTCGGCGTCTGCGACGGATGACCCGAAGAACGCAGAGCCCACGATGCGTGGACAGCCAAGGCCATGGAAAGGTTCTTTGGCGTGTGAAACTGCTCCCAGTCCCGATCATTGCGAACTCTCGGAGTTGCTCGGTGAGTTCAGCCATGTCTGGGTAAAGCTCGGCTGGCTCGGCCATGGGGGCAAACCTATCCGCTCGACCGATTGCCTGCGTCCAACCGCCTAATACTGCCGAGTCATCAGCACCAGGCCGCCTGCGTTGGCTATTGCCGGGTTGCGCACCGAAGGCCCTTGCGGGTCAACGGGTTTCGTTGCTCTGCAAGGGCCTTGTAGTGGCTCCGGGGGGGAGACTCGAACTCCCAACAAACGGATTAACAGTCCGCTGCTCTGCCAATTGAGCTACCCCGGAAAGGCGGGGAAGAGTACCACTGCCCCATCCCCGGACCGCAG
>JAZGIX010000196.1:0-2544 GCA_036482315.1 Acidimicrobiia bacterium
ACGAACAGGGCGCCGGGCACATGGCAGAGGGCTAGGCGCATGCCACCGGACGAGTCGGCGTCGTCATCGCCACGTCGGGACCGGGGGCAACCAACATCATGACCCCGCTGCAAGACGCTCTGATGGACTCCGTCCCCATGGTTGCCATCACCGGGCAAGTGGCGTTGTCATCAATGGGCAACGATGCTTTCCAGGAGGCACCCACGACCGGCATGGCGATGCATTGCACCAAGCACACCTACCTCGTCACCGATGCCAATGAGATCTGCGAAGCGGTTCATCAGGCGTTCCATCTGGCTTCGACCGGCCGCAAGGGGCCGGTGCTGGTCGACATCCCCAAGGACCTGCTGGCAACCGAGATCGAATGGCATGAACCCGGACCGGTAGACCTGCCCGGGTACAAGCCGTCGCGAGCCGGACACAGCCGCCAGATCGAGCGTGCCATCGACCTCATCATGGAAGCTCGCCAACCGGTCCTGTACGTCGGCGGCGGCATCATCGCCGCCGGCGCATCCGAAGAGTTGCTCCGGTTCGCCGAAGCACTCGACGTTCCGGTCACCACCACACTGATGGCCCGCGGCGCCTTCCCCGACGCCCACCGACTGGCAATGGGGATGCCGGGCATGCACGGCACCTATACGGCCGTCACCGCGATCCAGGAGTCCGACTTGCTGATCGCCCTCGGCACCCGATTCGACGATCGTGTCACCGGCGATCCAGCAACCTTCGCTCCAGGGGCGAAGGTGATCCACGTCGACATCGACCCGGCGGAGATCGGCAAGGTGCGTAATCCCGAAGTGCCGATCGTGGGCGACGTCAAGATCGTTCTGGAGCAACTCGGATCCGCGCTGGAGTCACGCCTTGTCGATGAGTCTCTGCCGGACCGCTCGAACTGGCTCCAGACCATCGCCGGCTGGCAAGCGAAGTACCCGCTGCGCTACGACCAGGAGCCGGATGGCCCGGTCAAGGCGCAGTACGTGATCGAGCAGCTGCTCGAAGCCACCGATGGCGACGGCATCGTGGTGTCGGGCGTAGGCCAGCACCAGATGTGGGCCAGCCAGTTCTGGTCGTTCTCCAAGCCCCGCACCTGGATCAACTCCGGCGGGCTGGGGACCATGGGCTTTGCCGTCCCGGCCGCGATCGGCGCCAAAGTGGGCATGCCGGACGAGTTGGTGGTCGCTGTCGACGGTGACGGTTCGTTCCAGATGACGTTCCAGGAGATGGTGACGGCCGCCGCCGAGGACGTGCCGATCAAGGTGGTCTTGATCAACAACGGAGGTCACGGCATGGTGCGCCAGTGGCAAACGCTGTTCTACGACGGCCGCTACTCGGCCACCGATCTGAGCGGAGACTCTCCGAACTACGCGGCCCTGGCCGAAGCTTGCGGGTGGGTCGGGATGATGGTCGACAGCCCCGACGACGTCGGACCTGCGTTGCGCAAGATGCTTTCGATCGACGACCGGCCGGTGCTGCTCGAAGTACGAACCGACCCCGACGAAATGGTGTGGCCGATGGTGCCCGCCGGTGGTTCCTGCAGCAACATCGCCCTCGGACCGGAGGATTTGTAATGCATCACACGCTATCGGTCACCGTGCAGGACAAGCCGGGCGTGCTGGCCCGGGTCGCCTCTATGTGCTCGCTGCGGGGCTTCAACATCCGCTCACTGGCGGTCGGTCCGATCCACCAGCCCGGCTTGTCGAGAATCACACTCGTCGTCGACGATGTCGCCGTCGAGCAGGTCACCAAGCAACTCCACAAGCTGGTGAACGTCCTCAAGGTGGCGGAACTCGACCCGAACGACTCGCTCGAACGCGAGGTCATGCTGGTGCGGGTATCCGCCGATCCCGGGAGTCGGCGAGAAGTGCGTGACACCGCCGAAGTATTCGGTGCCACCACGATCGATGTGGGGGCCAAATCCGTCACATTCGAACTCTGCGATCACCCCCAGCGCCTCAGCGACTTCCTTGTCCTCATCGGGCACTACGGGGTGGTCGACCTGGTCAAGTCGGGACGAATTGCTATGGCCCGCGATGCCAAAGCGAGGAGCAAAGCCGGTGCCGAGCAGTAGGAGCACGCCCATGACAGTCAACATCCATTACCAGAAGGACGCCGACCCTCGGCTGATACGGGACCGCAAGGTCGCCGTCATCGGTTACGGCAGTCAGGGTCACGCCCACGCCGGCAACCTGGCGGACTCGGGAGTCGAAGTGGTGGTCGGCCTACGAGCCTCATCTTCCTCGGCAGATGCCGCCCGAGCATCCGGCCTCGAAGTACGCACCCCGGCTGAAGCGGCCGAATGGGCCGATTTGGTGATGATGCTGGTACCCGACCAGCACATGTCCGACGTCTATCGCGATGACATCGCGTCCCACCTGGAGCCGGGCAACGCGTTGTTCTTCGCCCATGGCTTCAACGTCCACTTCGGAGAGATCGAAGCACCCGACGGTGTCGATGTAGCCATGGTCGCTCCCAAGAGCCCGGGCCATCTGGTCCGCCGCACCTACCAGGACGACAGCGGCGTTCCCGCCCTGGTGGCCGTGCACA
>JAZGIX010000197.1:0-2740 GCA_036482315.1 Acidimicrobiia bacterium
AGGACCAACTCGACAACTTGATCGCGGAGTCTTTTAGTCGTTAGTCCTTAGTCCTTAGTCCTTAGTCGTTAGGTCAGACTCCTGACTCCTACAGCGTCCACCACATCGGGGCGACAACGGCTACGACGCCGAGAGTCAGCAGGGTCAACGGGAACCCGAGGCGGGCGTAGTCACCGAATCTGTAGCCGCCGGGACCCCAAACCATTGTGTTGGTCTGGTATCCGATCGGCGTGAGGAACGACGCGGACGCAGTGAGAGCGATCGTTGCGGCAAACGCCCGCGGGTCGGCGCCGAGTTCGACGGCCACCGCCAGGGCGACCGGAAACATCAGGACGGCCGCACCGTTATTGGTGACGGCTTCGGTCAAGGCGACCGTCGCCACTGCAACGCCGACAAGCACCGCAGGAGCGCCGAGAACCTCCAGTCCTCCGAAGACCTCATTGGCGATCGTGACCGCAAGCCCGGTTTCGGCGATCGCGGCGCTGATGCCGAAGGACGCGGCGATCAGCACTACGACGTTGAGGTCGACGGCACGGCGGGCCTCGTTCGGGGTGATGACTCCGAACCCGACCATCGCAAACGCTCCCAGCAAGGACGCCTCGAGGATGGGCAAGAGACCCGTTGCTGCCGACAGCACGACGAAGAGCCCGACAAGGGTTGCAGCCATGACCTTGCCGGAGCGAGCGGGTTCGGATCCATCGAGCCGGGACACCATGAGGAAATCACCTGAGCCGTGCCACCGGTCCCGAAAGTCAGGTGCGGCCAGCACGAGCAAGGTGTCACCAACCCTGAACTCGGCATCGCCCAACTTGCCCAGCACTCGGTGATCGGCCCGATGGATTGCCAGCACCGCAGCCTGGTACCGCTGCCGGAAGCCAATGTCGCGCAGCGAATGGCCGACGAGAACCGAGCCGGTGCCCACCACGGCTTCGAAGAAGGCCATCCTGCCCGACGGAATCCCTCCCCCTGCTTCCGCAGCCGGTGCCAGGCCGGCCCGCTCCTGGAGATCGGCCGCATCCTGCGCGTTGCCCACGAACCGCAATGTGTCCTCGCCTTGGAGCATGAATTCCGGTCCGACGGCACCGATGACTTGGTTTCCCCGCTCGACCTGGACCAGGAAAACGCCATCGAGATGCCTGAGCCCGGCCTCCTCGACAGTCAAGCCGTCCACCGGACCTTCAATGACCACCAACATCTCGACGGTGTATTCGCGAGAGTCATCGATGTCGTTCCGTGATGATCGCCTCGACGGAAGCACGACCGGTGCGGCAACCACAATGAACCCAAGTCCGATAAGAGCAACCGGGAGACCGAGTTTTGCCAACTCGAAGAAGCCGAAGCCCTCGAACCCGGCTTCCTCCAGGAGGCCGGAGACGACGATGTTCGTCGAGGTCCCGATCACTGTGACCATCCCACCGAGAATCGCCGCAAAGGACAAAGGCATCAGAAGCCGACTGGCCGACCGGCGGACTCGCTCCGACCAGCGGGTGACCGCGGGAACGAGCATCGCCACCACCGGCGTGTTGTTGAGGAAGGCCGAGGCTGCAGCCGACGGCACCACCATCCTGGCGAGGGTGACCCGCTCGCCCACTGATCGGCCCGCCAGGGCACGCACCAGCCTGTTCAACACCCCGGTTCTCTCGATTCCGGCAGCTACGACGTAGAGCGCCGCCACTGTGATCGGAGCCGGATTGCCGAATCCGGCAAATGCCTCTGCGGGCTCGAGCACATCTGAAACGAGCAGGACGACGACTGCTCCCAAGACGATGGCACCGGGCGCCGTCACATCGAGAACCAGCAGCAGGATCGTGACTGCGACCACAGCGAGCGTGACCCACGCTTCCCAGCTCATCGATCGACCGAGATCCACAACGGTGCCGGCCGCCGGACGCGACGCAGCACTACAAACGCCATTAGTGCACTTCCCCCAAATAGACCGGACCGGATCCGTCGCCCCCCAGATGGGCCAGAAGTGAGGGAATCGTCGCCGCCGGATAGAAACGCAATTGCGGCAACTTCACAGGCTCGACCCACTCGACCCCAATCTGATAATCGTCCACTTCGTGGGGGTCGCCGTGGTCGTGGACCAGATCCGCCTCGAACATGAACTCGATTGGTTGATCCCGGGGATCGAATGGCCAGTCGGGCTGCGGCATCACGTTCAACTCCCGCACCCACAGAAGACGCCCCGGCCTCACCTCGATTCCCGTTTCTTCTCGCACCTCGCGCACCAACGCGGTGTGAAGCGTCTCCCCGGGCTGTTGTCCACCGCCGGGGAAGATGTACCAGTCGGGTCCCGCGTCGCCGGGGGTGCGATTCCGGGTGACCAGCAAGCGTTGCTCGACCACCACAATTGCCTTGGCCGATGGACGGAGGCGACGCTCCGCCGTATCGCTCACCTGCCGCGCCACTCGGGACGCCGTTTCTCGAGAAACGCCTGTACCCCTTCGGAAGCGTCATCGGTCGAGGCGACTGCGGTCAACCCCACATGGAGGTGGCCCAACGCCGTTTCGAAGTCGAGATCCTCGACCGCAAAGAACGCGTCGCGCCCCATTCGAAGCGTTGCCGGACTCATGGCGACGAGGGAATTCACCACCAGATCTACCGCCGCGTCTAGCTCAGCCCGTGGCGTCACCCGGCTCACCACACCCAACCTCATGGCCTCCTCTGCCGAAATCCGACGACCGGTCATCATCAACTCCAACGCGGCCTTGTGCGGCATGACTCTCTGCAGAATCGC
>JAZGIX010000198.1:0-5219 GCA_036482315.1 Acidimicrobiia bacterium
TATCGAGGCGAACATGCCGACCGCAGCAATCGCCAACGGAAAGACGATCGCCTCTGCCTGAAAGTCGCGACCAATGAACACGATCGCGGCGAAGGCGATCGGGGCGATCAGTGAGCCGACGTAGGACTCGAAAAGATCCGCACCCATGCCCGCCACGTCGCCGACGTTGTCACCGACATTGTCGGCGATCACGGCCGGGTTGCGGGGATCGTCTTCGGGGATGCCGGCTTCTACCTTGCCGACCAGGTCTGCGCCAATATCGGCAGCCTTGGTGTAGATCCCTCCACCGACCCGGGCGAACAGCGCGATCGAGGAGCCGCCGAGACCGACTGCGGTCAGCACGCTGAACGCATCGTCGACTTCGAGCCACTTCACGAAGACCAAGAAAGCCAGCCCGAGCCCGGCAAGGCCGAGTCCGGCCACAGTGAATCCCATGACGGCACCGCCGCGAAAGGCCAACGGGAGCGCCTGGCGAACACCGCCCACCCGCGCCGCCTCTGTAGTGCGGGCATTGGCTGCAGTGGCAATTCGCATCCCGATGAATCCGGCCAGGGCCGAAAGCGCGGCTCCGAACACATAGGCGATGGCACCCCAAGGACGCCCGTAGTCCAGCAGAACAAAGATCAGCATCGCCATGAGCGCCACGAACACCGCGACCCACGTGTACTCGCGCTTGAGGAATGCCATCGACCCTTCACGGATCGCAGCAGACAACTCCTTCATGCGGTCGTTGCCCTGAGGGGCCGCCATCACTTGCCTGGAGAACACCACAGCGAGAAGCAATCCGGCGATGCCTGCGCCAACGGCTATGTACAACCAAAGATCGGGGTCCACGATCACACCTCAGGTCGAATTGAAGAACGGCCGGGAGTATAGGAATAGAGAGGGAGGCCTCAATCGCGTGTCCTGAACGTGACCTGTGGCAAGAGGACGTTTCCCGTTGCCCGTCTCCCGTTTCCCGAATGGTGTTGCTGCAACTTTCGTGACACGTAAAGCTTTCGGGACTTGATTCGGGAAACGGGGAACCGGGAACGGGAAACGGACCCCTTAGATCAACCTCCCGGTGTGCTCGTACAACGGTTCACCTTCGATGATCCGCTTCGGGCCGAGTCGTGACAGGTCGAGAACGGGATCGCGCTCCAGGATCAGCTCCGCGAGATAGCGACCGACCGCGTGGCACTGCTGGAACCCATGCCCAGAGAACCCGGTGCACACATAGAGACCGGCGACTTCGGGCCACTCCCCGATGATGGCGTTGCCATCGAGGGTGTTGACCGCGTACAGCCCGGCCCAGGCACCGGCAATTTCGAGTTGGTCGAAGGCGGGGAAGTGGTCGACTAGTTCCGGCCAGATCCGATCGAAGAACTTGCTGCGCCGAACCGTGAAATCGAAGCCGACGGGGTCGTCGGCCAGCGACCACGCGACAAGGAACTTCCCATCCCGCTCGGGGAGCACGTACAACCCCGACGGGAGGAACACGCTGGGGAGATCGCCGTCCCACTCGAGATGGCTGTCGACGATGAACACATTTCGCATTACGGGCAGCACCGGGATGTCCACCCCGATGGCGGCGAGCAGCGACGGACTCCAGGCACCGGCGCAGTTGACGACGACGGG
This sequence comes from Acidimicrobiia bacterium, assembly GCA_036482315.1. Classification (GTDB taxonomy): domain Bacteria; phylum Actinomycetota; class Acidimicrobiia; order Spongiisociales; family UBA11373; genus JACZWZ01. Next base: position 1,618 of record JAZGIX010000198.1, read on the forward strand.
CGCCTTCGATTCCTCTCCAGAGGCAAGACGTATGCCGCCGATGCGGTCATCGTCACGAATCAACTCGGCAACCTCATCCTCCACGAACTCGACGCCGAGCTCGATCGCACGCTGCCGATAGCCACGAACCACGGCGTTCGGATCGACCGAGCCATCACCGGGCCCAAAGGTCCCGCCGATGTAATGGGGTCCGGCAAACGTGGGCCATCGAGCGGCGATCTCGGGCCCATCGAGCCAACCGACCTCGCACCCCAATGCCCGCTGTGCCTCCATTCCGGCCAGAGCGTCGGCCCGGTGCTCGAGATCGGCCAGGAACAGATTGCCCTGACGCCGGGCACCGGGCTCGGGCCGATATCCGCCGACCTCCATGTCGTCGGCAAAGGTTGCCAGTACCTCGAATGCGTATTGGGAAATCCGGATGTTCTCTTCGAGGTTGAACTGGATCCGGACATTGCCGTCCGAGAGAACCGTGGAGGATCGGGAATACGTCGAATCGCGCTCAACGACTGCAACCGAGACCGACGGATCCATCGACTTCAGGTAGTAGGCGACGGCGCTGCCCATCACCGCGCCACCCACGATCAGGACGTCATTCTTCATCTGGCAGGGATTCTCGCGGCAAGTTGGGAGTCAGGCGTCCCAGGCTGAGCCTGGGTGAACACGGGGGCCACGCGCCTGACCACCGTGTGCGAGGAGGCCCGGTCGAGTTATCCGTATTCCGTCACCTGGCGACACTACGTCCTGAGTGTTCGAGCACCGTCGTACCGAAAACGGACAACGGACAACGGACTACGGGGTTCTCACCGCCTCCACAGCTCCCTCGTGAAGAGCAGCAGCACCGGGAACAGCTCGAGGCGGCCGATGATCATGATCACCGACAGCAACCACTTGCCGGCTGCAGGCACCACCGCGTAGTTGGCGGCCGGACCGACTTCTGACAGACCGGGACCGATGTTTCCCAGCGCCGAAGCGACCGCCGAAGCCGAAGTGACCAGATCGAGATTGGTGCCGGCGATCGACTCGAAGACGCTAAAGGCCAACGTGCCCGTCATGAACACAAACATGTACAGAAGGAAGAACGACTGGACGCTTTCGGCAATGGCATCCGGAACAGGCTGCTTCCCGAAGCTCGTCACAAAGACTCCGCGCGGATGAATGAGCCTGCGCATGTCGGCTTTCGACCCCTGATACAGCACCCCCAGCCGATACACCTTTACCGAGCCGCCGGTCGAACCGGCCATGCCTCCGACAAACATCAAGCCCACCACCAGAATCTGGAGCGATGACGCCCACTGACCGAAGTCGGCCGTGGCGTACCCGGTGGTCGTGACGAGCGAGACGCCGGTGAACACGCCGTCACGAACGGTGTCGGCGATGTTCCCGCCCCAGGTGCCGATGACGATGAAAGCAGTTGCGGCGGCCAGGATTCCTGCGTAGAGCCGGAATTCGGCATGCCTCAGGTAGGCCAGCGGATCGCGAAACCTCAGTGCCTTGTAGTGAAGTGCGAATGAGGCTCCGGCGAGCACCATGAACACGATCACGATCCATTGCGCAAAGTTGTCGAAGGCGGCCAACGAGGTTGCCTTGGTACCAAATCCGCCGGTCGACATCGTCGTAAAGGCATGGGTTATCGAATCGAACACGCCCATATCGGTGAACGAGAGCAGGGTCGCCTCGGCGACCGTGAACCCGAAGTACACCAGCCAGAGACGCTTGGCCGTCTCGCGAAAACGCGGAGTCAGCCGGTCCGGTGACGGCCCCGGAAATTCGGCGCGCGCCAGCTGTACCCCTCCCGTCCCCAACAACGGCAGGATGGCGATAGACAGCACGATGATCCCCATGCCGCCCATCCACTGGGTCAAGGCACGCCACCACAGCACCCCGTGTCCCAACGCGGCAGGATCGGGAAGTATCGAAGATCCTGTCGTGGTGATCCCGGCAGCGGTCTCAAAGAAGGCATCGGTCATCCCGCTGACCGAACCCGTAACCAGGTACGGCAGCGTCCCGACGAATGCCATTGCGAACCACGCCAGAGCCACCGCGGCAAACCCTTCGCGGGTAGTCATCTCCGCGGCCGGCGTGAACAACCGCCGAGCCACGTCGGCCACGACAACAATCGCCACAGCCGAGATCGCAATGACCCGCGCGTCGGACCACTCGCCGTAGATCCCGGCAACGACGGCGGAACTTGCCATCGCCACTCCGGTCGCCTCAACGACCGCCGCGATTATGAAGCCGAGCCGCCGAAGGGACATGGGCTATGCGAAGAGCTTCTCGACGGAGGGGATGGCCTGGGGAAGAGCGATGGCGATGAGTCGGTCGCCCGCTTGAATCTCAGTGGTGCCGTGAGGAATGAAGGCATCCTTCCCCCGCACAATGCCTCCCACGATGGCCGATTTGGGGAGACCGATGTCGTGCAGGGTCCGCCCGATGGCCTCCGACTCATCGCCTACCTGGAACTCGATCGCCTCGGCGGTCGTGTCCTGGAAGGTGGCGACACTGTAGATCTGGCCGCGTCGAATGTGGCGCAGGATCTCGTTGGCCGCCGCCAGACGCGTCGAGACTCCGGCATCGATCCCGTTGCCTGCCAACAGGGAGGCGTATGCGATTCGACTGAACCTGGCAACGGTGGTCTCAGCACCTAGTGCCTTGGCAACGAGACAACCGAGGACGTTCACCTCGTCCCACCCGGTGGCTCCGATCACGATGTCGGCGGTATCGACTCCTTCGCTCTTGAGCACATTGATGTCGGTGGGGTCGCCCTTGACGATCACCAGACGATCGTATTTGGCCGACAACTCATCGCACCCATCTGCCTCGATATCCACCAGCACGGTCGAGATACCGGCGCGCACCAGGTTCTCGGCAGTGAGGACGGCAAGCCGGGTGGAACCGAGGATGAACACCTTCTTTGCCTTGTGCTCGTCGACTCCCATCAGCTCCAGAGCCTCATGGGCAGCATCGCCGTTGGCCATGATCAGGACGTGGTCACCGACCTCGATCCTGCTGTCGCCGCGAGCGATGAACGTGGTTCCGTTCCTGACGACCGCGCCGACGATCCACTCCCATCCGGTGACCCGCCCCCGCAATTCACGCAGGGTGATGCCGTCGAGGAGAGACCCGGCGTGCACATAACCACCGAATAGGTTGATCTTGCCGCCGGCGAATTCCACCACTTCGGATGCCCCGCCGCGGCCGACCAGGAGCAGCAGTTCGTTGGCCAGCGCTTCGACGGGATCGATCACGATGTCGACCCCGTGAGCCTCGAGATCTTCTCGTAGCGTCGGGTCCTGGACCCGAGCGACCCGCTTCGGCACACCCAGCCGCGCCGCCGCTTGGCTGGCCAAGACGTTGACCGCGTCAGAAGATGTGACGGCGATCATGAGTTGGGCTTCGGCGACGCGTGCATCCTCCAACGCCTGAATCGATGCCCCATTGGCGGTGATGACAAGACAGTCGACCGATGCTTGGAGCTCCCGGGCCCGTTGCGGGTCCGCCTCGATCACGACGACATCTTGGCCTTCGAATGCGAGGCGTTCGGCAAGATAGGAGCCGACGGCACCGGCACCCACAATCACGATTCTCATGACATCCCCAGAGTG
>JAZGIX010000199.1:0-12271 GCA_036482315.1 Acidimicrobiia bacterium
CGCCCGGCGGCATTCCGGCATCGGCAACCATCTCCATCCATCGAGCACCAATCACCGGGGTATTCGACGCCGGCTTGACCACGATCGTGTTGCCGGCCAGCACCGGTCCGATCGCCATCCCGACCAGAATGGCCAACGGGAAGTTCCAGGGCGGGAGGGCCAGCCCGGCACCGATCGGGATCAGGTGGCTCTCGTTCTCCTCCCCCGGCCAGTGGACCACATCGACCGGTTGGGCCAGTCGCACGGCCTGACGGGCGTAGTAGTCGACGAAGTCGATGGCTTCTGCGACGTCGGCTTCGGCCTCGGTCCAGTTCTTACCTGCTTCGAAGGTCTGAATCGCCGCCAACTCGTACTTGTGGGCCCGCATGATCGAGGCAAGGCGCACCCCGATCCGTCCCCGGAATTCGGCAGACTCACGTGACCAGGAGGCGTAGGCGGTCCAAGCCGCTTCGAGCGCCTGTCCCGCCTCTTCAATCCCGGCCGACGCAGAAATTCCGATCACCTCGGTGGGCTGCGACGGATTGAGGCTCTCAATGGTCCCTTCCGTCTCAACGGCTTCTCCGCCGATGATCAGCGGATACGAAGCGCCAAAGCGTTCCGACACCCCGGCGAGAGCCAGTTCATATGCAGCCTTGTTGGCGGGGTCGGTGAAGTCCGAGTAGGGCTCGGGGTAGTACGGCTCGAACATGCGACTCCTCATCGGGCGTGTGTGCTCCAAGTATCGCGCTTCCGCACCGCGAGGCCGGCAACGGGTGCAACGGACGGGTCTCGGATACCCTCGTCTCCCAGGAGGTGTCATGAGCAAACCGGTCTATCTGTCACGAGTGAGGATCGAGCCGTACGACGGCCCGATGCGTCGAGCATATGTGCCGGGCCGTGAGGAGCCGATCACGTTCGGCGTCCACGCCGAGATCGCCGAGCACTACGGCATCGCCGAGGACGCCTATCCGCCCACCACAACAACGATCGACTACCTCGTTGCAGCTGCTGCCGGGTGACTGACCGGGACCCTTCGGGGCGCGCTGGAGGCGCGCGGCATCGACGCAACCGACGGACCGCTCCAGGCCGAGGCGGTGGGTGAGATCTACTTGGACGGTCGGGTACTCGTCGTCCGCAGAATCTCGGTGACGTATCGGATCTCCGGCGTCCCGGAAGACAAGAAGGAGGCGGCCGAACGAGTCCACACCATGCACGCCGAGTGGTGCCCGGTGGCCAGAAGCATCTCGCCGCAGATAGAGATCGAGACGAAACTCGAATACGTCTGAGGCCGCCGAACCCTGCCCACGGACCGGCGACGCCACCCGGCGACCGATACACTCGGCCGCCTATGTATCTCGAACCCACCGAAGAAGGCGGCCGCCTTCTGATGGAGCGAGACGTCGGCGGCCCGGTGGCAATGCTCAATCTGCTGCGGTTTCGGGCGGAGGCCGACTACTCGTCGCATCCCGATCTGGCGCCCGATGAGCCGATCACGGGCCGGGAGGCCTACGACCGTTACGCCGCCCACACACTGCCGTTTCTCGCCACTGTCGGCGCTGAACTCCGATTCATGGGCGGGGGCGGCCACCACCTCATCGGGCCACCCGATGAGCGGTGGGACGTCATGTTACTGGTGCAATACCCGAGCCTGGAAGCGTTCATGACGATGGCTCAGAACGAGGATTACCGCGCCGGGATGGGCCACCGTACCGCAGCGCTGGAAGACTCTCGGCTGCTCCCGATAATCGAGTTCGACCGCTCCTAGCGGCCCTGCGGTGACGCTCCCATCGACCTGTCGATGCGACAGGCGTCTGCACCCTGCATAGCCTGGCCAGATGGTCGAGTTCACCCCCACCGGTATGGCCCATGGAGGCGCCGCCGTAGGCCGCATCGACGGCAAGGCACACTTCGTCGACGGAGCGATGCCGGGAGAACTGGTGCGAGGCGAGGTGGTGCACGACAAGGGGACTTGGGCGAGAGTGACGCTGCAGGAGGTGGTGCAGGAATCCCCTCACCGGGTCACACCGCCGTGCCCCCACTTTGCGGATTGCGGCGGATGCCAGTGGCAATTCGCCGATTATCCGGCGCAGCTGGAGTGGAAGCAGTCGATCGTTACCGGCCAACTAGCTCATATCGGCGGCCTCGACGACCCGCCGGTGGGCCCGACGCTCGCACCCGGACCCGAGTACGGCTACCGCAACCGAATGGACTTCTCGGTGCTGGACGGTGCGCCGGCCCTGACACAGCGGAGAACCAGCACCCTCGTAGCCGTTCCCGAGTGTTTGCTCCTCCACCCGAATCTTGGGGTTGTGTTCGAGAGACTCGACGATCTCGACGGCGTACGCGGCTTGACCCTGCGGGCATCAACGACGACGGGCGAAGTCCTTGCAGTCGTTCGAGGCCCGGTGCCCGATGGGGCCACGGCATGGGGATGTGCGGTCTCTCGAAGGGATCGCACCGGGGTCCACGCCGTCATCGGCCGCGGTGACATCCACGAAACGGTCGGCGGGATGGACCTGCGGGTCACCGGCGATGCCTTCTTTCAGAACAACACCGCCGGCGCAGAGGCCCTCGTCACCCTCATCAGGGAAGCTCTCGAGCCGCAGCAGGGAGAGACGCTGCTCGACGCATACGCGGGTGGCGGCCTGTTCGCCGTCACCGTAGGGAGCAAGGCAGGCACCGTCGTTGCAGTGGAGGCGAACGGCCTCGCCGTCTACGACCTGCGCCACAATCTGGCGGAGGCCGGAGTCGATCACCAGGTCGAGAAGGGCTCGGTCGACGAAGTCGACATTGGCGGAAGCTGGGATATCGCCATAGTCGATCCTCCCAGAGAGGGACTGCGGCGCCCCGGAGTGGCAGCCGTCACCGCCGGTCGCCCCCGATCCATCGCGTATGTCTCCTGCGACCCTGCGTCGCTGGCCAGGGATTCCCGCCACCTGGACGAGGCCGGATACCGCCTCGACCTGGCAACTCCCGTGGACTTGTTCCCCCAGACGTTCCACATCGAGACCGTGGCCCGATTCACCCGGAAGTGAATTGCGGATAGGTGGTGTGGATCGGTCGAAGCCGTTTCCCGTTTCCAGTTCCCCGTTCCCCGATTCAAGTCACGGCAGCTTCAAGCACCACGACAGCTCCAGCAACACCTTTCGGGAAACGGGAGACGGGCAACGGGACACGTCGCCCTTCGAGGCCTAGCGTCGGGCCGACAGGCCGCGAATCGCTCCCAATCCGCCACGCCACTCAATACGGAGGTTCTCTGAGATGCCGCTGCCAAGGTGGCTCGCACAGGTAAACAAACGAGTCTTCAACAGAATGGAGTTGAAGCGGGGCTCCAGGCCGGTGCTGACGCACGTGGGTAGATCATCGGGGAAGACCTACCAGGTACCGCTCGACGCTCACCGTGTCGAAAACGGGTACATCTTCATTTTGATGTACGGATCGGACTCGGATTGGGTCAAGAACGTCCTGGAGGCTGGAGCTGCCGGTCTCAAGATCGGCGCCGATGAGTTCGAACTGGTGTCTCCGAGATTGGTGACGAAAGACGTTGCGCGGCAGCAATTACCCGCGACCACGAAAGCGCCGCCGAACGTCCTCCGGGTGACCGAATACCTTCAGATGGACATCCACCGGTAAGGACCGCACGCGTCGCACCGCAGCCCCTTTACGTTGACGTAACACATCCGTGATAATCTCCGGCTTCCCCTGTTTGTGAATAGTTTCACATTCACGACCAGCACCGTCACTCGCTGAAGACTCAAGGAGAGATAGACCCGCCATGTTGCTTGTAGCCGCCACCCTCGTCGGAGTGCTCGCCGCAGCAGTCGCGATCTCGGCGATCCGGATCGGGCGACGGATGGAGCCCCCACGAGACGCCACATCTGGTCCCGATCGGCTGTTGACGGGAGGCATGGTCAACGTCATTGTCGGTGTGGTCTTTGTTTCCACGATCGGTCCGATCGGCCTGATCCAGACAGCCGTGGGACTCGCACTGATCGCCATCGGCAGCATCCGCACCCGCCGATCCACCACAGTCTGACCAAACACCCGCTCACAGAAGGAAAGTTGACCAATGACATCGCAGGCATCCCGCCGACCACTCGGGTGGCTCGGCTTTCTCGGGTTCCTCGGATTCCTGGGGTTCAGCAACTCGGCGCTGTTCGTCTTGTTCTTTCTATTCGCGTTCTTCGCCGTCTGGATGGTGCAGCGAGGGTGACCTGAACCAGGGCGCCTGAATGGTCGGGATTCCATAGGCCGAGGCAACGTTCTCAAGTGGTGCAGGGCTCCCTAGAGCGCGCCACTCTGGTGGTAGCCCACGGCGGCATCTGCAGCGGCAGGTCACGGTGGTCCAAGTCAGTTCGAACAGCAGTCCCTCAACCCGCTTTCACAGTGCCGCTTCCCCCAATTGACATGGTGAGCGTCGGACTACCGAGATAGGTGACGTCCCCTGAGCCGCCGATAGTCACATCGAGATTGTCGGTGGCGTTGACCAACACGGAGCCGCTGCCCCCGATACTCACCGCGGCCTCGGCGGCTACGAGTTCCTCGCCGCGGAAGTCTCCCGACCCGGCGATCGACACTGTGAGAGCGTCGACACTCCCGGCGAAATCGACGTTTCCAGATCCTGCGATGGACACTTCGAACGAATCGGTATCGACCCCGATGGCGGTGACATTGCCGCTGCCGGAGATCGACACGGTGACCAGGTCGGGCAATGTGATCGTGTACACCGGTCCCTCGATGCCACGAAACGAGGTGCCATCCTTGACCTTGATCTCGAGCGTGCGCCCATCGGTTTCGGTGACCAGATAAGGCATCACGTTGTCTTCGGCCTTGATGGTCAGCGACTCGGCCGGACCGACCTCCACTATCACTTCACCAAAGCCCTCGAGCGAGATCTGATCGAATCCACCGACCGTCCGCGTTTCGATGATCAGAGTCCCCGAGCCCCGGATGGCATCGTCGTCACCGTCGCCGGAGCAGGCGGTGACGAAGAGCAACAGAGCCACGAAAGTGGCGGCGACCGAACGCATACATAAGCTCCCGACTCGAGATCCCTTCAGATTACGCCGTGACTACATCGGCGTGACCGGTTGGAACTCTTCTTTCCCCTTGCACCCAACAAGGTGCTCAATGAAGTCGGATGCGTCACCCTCGGAGGTCGTCTACGCCCCACTCGCGCACGCTGTCGTCCACGCCCTGCAGCACGATCCGGGACGCCAGGATGAACATCAGCAATACCCCAAGGGCAAGTTCTCTCGGAAGTCCGAGGATGGTGACGATCACCCCCCACGACAACGGGCCCAGAATCGTGGCAAAGCGCCCGACGGTCGCATAGAGGCCGTAGAACTCGCCGAGGTGGCGCGGCGGCGAGATTCGCTGCATGTAGACCCGATCGGCCGCCCACGTCGCTCCCAACGCCAGACCACCCAGTACCCCCAGCACCCAGATCAGCGAACCGATCTCCGCTGCGCCGGCGAGGATTCCCAACGCCATGGCGACCATCCAGGTCCAAAGAACTCGATGCAGCAGCCAGCGCGGCCCCCGCCTGTCGACCAAGCGACCTCCGCCGATTCCTCCGATGATCGCTCCGACAATGGCCACCCCGAGCAGTCCCTGGACCTGGCTGTCGGTGAAGCCGAGCTCCTCGATGACATAGATCGTGAGGAACCCTCCGATCAGAGTGTTGACGGCATCGGTATACAGGAAGCGGCCCACCAGGAAGCGTGCGACCCCGTCGTACGTCCTCGCCCGACGCCACGCCTGAATAAGCCGGCGGGCACTGGCCCGCAGCGACGGTGGCGGGCCCGGCTCGGCGACTCTGGGGCGCTCCTTGACGAAGAGGAACGTGGGGATGGCAAAGATGAGGAACAGCACCGCTATCGCCTTGAACACTGCCGCCTCGCCGTAGTCGTCGAGCAGCAGGGCCCCGAGCAGCACCGCAACGACGGATCCCAGGTAACCGACACCGATACCCGTCCCGGAAACCCGTCCCACGGTCTCCGGAGTCGAGACGTCCGGCAACAGCGCGTCGTAGACGACCGATCCCAAATTGAAGCCGACCAGTGCGATCACGAATAGGCCGAGGGAGGCGGTAACCCCCACTGTGGCGATGAAGAATGTTGGTACGACGGCCAGCAGCGTCATCGGCGCAAGATATGGGATCCGCCTTCCGCGATGATCGCTCCGAGCCCCGATCCACGGCCCGAGGACAATCACAATCACCATCGCGATATCTAGCGTGATCGCCAGGGCAAGGTCGGCCGGCTCGTCGAACCGTTGGAACCACGATGGAAGGTCGGCAGCGCTGTCGGTCAGCCACTGGGCGAAGTAGAGAGATCCGACGCCGAGCGCAAAGATCGTGTTGGCAAGGTCGTAGGTAATCCAGGACGCGACCGACAGTCGCGTCGGATGCCACTGCTCGGCGGCGTCGTTGACAGCGTCGTCGGCTGGCGAATGCACCCGGCGACGCTACCAGTGCCGCCGGGTGCGACCCTCAGGCAGCCGCGTTCAAAATCGGATGACAGAGCTCGCAGCCGATCGGGCAGTGATCGACGATCTCGGCCCCCAGATCCGCCAGGAGAGCTACGGCGTCGGCGACCGCATCGGTGGCGGGAGTGATTGATCGCAACATGACTGTGTTCATGTCTCGAACCATACGAACCGGGTATGACAAGAACTCGGGAATCGGGAGTCGGGCTACCGGTTCAGTAGTTCCAGCACCTCCGCGTCGGAGCACTGGGGGAAGGCGTCGTACCACTCCCCGACCGCGCGGAGTCGATCCGGCTGCATCGGACACACGATCTCATCGACCTCGTAGGCGAGCAGGTCGATCGTTGCCGGCGGCCCCACCGGAACCGCACACACCAGACGATCGGGCCCGAGTCGGCGCACGTAAGCCAGAGCTGCCCGCAACGTGGCTCCGGTGGCTACCCCGTCATCGGCGACAATGACCAACCGGTCGGCCACTGGGGGGGCGTCCCCACCGAAAACAGCCTGCCGACGCTGAAGCTCTTCGAGCGAACGTTCGACTTCGGCCTCGACCTCTGTCGGATCCAGGCCCATCCGCTTGATCATCGGCTCGTCGAGCAGCGCCACTCCGTCGGGAGCGACCGCTCCGATCGCCAATTCCCTGCTCCAGGGTGCGCCGACCTTGGTGGCGAGCACGAACCCGATCTCACCGTCGAGCACATCGGCCACTTCAGCCGCGATCGCGACGCCGCCGCGGGGGATTCCAAGCACGAGCGGTGTGGACCCGTGTAGATGGGCGAGGAAGCCTCCGAGCGAACGCCCGGCGTCGACGCGATCCCGATACCGACTCACAACAACAAGATTACTGCTCTTTGCCCGGGCCGACTTCGACGGCTACGCCGCCGAACAGGCGCCGGTCGGCCCTCCTCCACCAGCCGGGGCCCCAACCCCACCGGTGGCCGTACCCTGCCCGGGCCGACTTCGACGGCTACGCCGGTACGCTCCGCGAATGCGCCGACTCCTCCTCGTCGCCAACCCGGCTGCATCCGGCTTCACCGCGTCGCTCCACCGCGATGTCGTGGAGATCCTCGAACGCGGTTTCCACGTTACGGCCATCTGGCCCAACGGCCCGGCCCAGGCCCGCACTGAATCGGCCGCCGCTGCAGCCGATGGCTTCGACGTCGTAGTGGCCATGGGCGGTGACGGGGTGGTCCACGAAGTGGCCAACGCCATAATCGGTGCCAGTGCCGCACTCGGGATCATCCCCGCCGGAACCAGCAACGTCTTGCGTCGCATCGTCGGGTTTCCGCGCAAGCCGCGCGACGCCGCCGAGTACCTGGCCAACGCCACCGGAACCCGGGCGGTGCCGTCTCTCCGCGTCACTGAGGGCATCGGCGACTCCGCTCGTGACCACATCGCCACCTTCGCCGCCGGAATCGGCTTCGATGCCGAGGTCATCAAGGAGTCGGAACGACGCCCTCTCGGCAAGATCGGATTCGGAACACTCCACTACGCCCGCAGCACCACCAGGGTGGCGAGAACCTTCCGGGATCGGCTTCCGACTCTTCGGGTCACGGACGGCACCAGCACGGCAGACGCGGTCGCCGTGCTGACACAGGTCCACGACCACTTCACCTACCTCGGGCGGGTCCCACTCGCCCTCGGATCCGGGCCGAGACCGATCGCAGCCGTGATAAGTCGAGTCACTACACCACGCCTCTTCTACCTCCTCGCCCGGGCCGGTGCCAAGCGTGAGCTGGCGCGGGTGCCCGGTGTCGAGATCTGGGAAGGCTTCGAACGGCTCGAGGTCACGTCCGAGCCGTCGTCCTGGATCGAAGCAGACGGCGAAATTCTCGGTCGGGCCTCCTCGGTCACGATCAGGCCTGAGCCGCGCCCGCTCCTCATTGTCAGTCGTTAGTTCTAGAACTGGCGGGCATTGAACGCGACAGATCACACAAGGGGGGAGTGGTTCTGTCTTGCTAATCGCTAATCGATGCGAGCCGCGCTAGGCCAGTTGGGGAGCGACCTCACGTCGCTCGGCGAGGCGACCGGCGGCCGCCGGATCCAAGACACCGAGTTCGGTGACGATCGCTTCGAAGTGCTCCAGGGGAACGACCTCGAGACCCTCCATTCCTGCTGCCGCAGCAGCGGCCCGGTCGAACAGACGCGCCGGAAGCGCCTTGTCGGCGGACGTCACGAGCAGAGCGCGTAGGTCCAGGCCGGCCGCTTCTCTGACCAGCACATCGGTGCCGACTGTGTTGATCATCGTCTCCGGACCAAACGCAGATGCTCCGGTGACGATGAGATCGACGCCCAGCAGAGAGTCGATTACGAGATCTTGATCCACCACCTCCACAGAGATCCCGGCATCTGCCAGATCGGACGCAAACAGCCGGCCGCCTCCATCCCACCCGGTGCCGCACATGACCCGGAACTTCTTGTCGCCGGACGCCCGCTCGAACAACCGCCTGACCGACGAAGACGTTCCGTGCGCCAGAACCGAACCGCCGTCCGGGATAAAGGCGGCGCCCATCGTGGCCAGGATGCCGACCGAGGTTCGGAGTCGCTCGGCCACCGACCGCACCTCGGCGATGACCGTCGCCGGCCCCCGGTCAAGCGTGAGAAACACCGCGTTGGCGAGAGTCAGCAATGGAGCACTGGTAGGCCGGCGGGCGACGATCGATCGCACCACAGAGTCGATGGCCTCCGGAAAGGCCTCTGGAGCGTTGGCATCGATCCTCTCGACGAACACTGCAAGCTCCGCGGCAATGAGCGAGCCGCTCTCGGCTTCACCCCCCTGAGGGGAATTGGTCAGCGCATCGAGTCGATGCCGTGCCGGCCAGTCCTGCCAGCCGGTCACGACGACGGCCGGCCGATGCTCTCGGCGACCATCGTGGCATCGACTGCAAGCCCGGCAACGACGGCTGCCAGCGAGGCTCGTTCCCACAGCAGGGTCCGTAGCGGCGCCCCGAACCGCTCCTGCAACTCGCGGTCGAGCTCCCGGCCGGGGTCGTCGATGGCGACTGCGGCTGCCTCGAACGCAGCCGAAAGCTCCGTCTCGACCCGGTCGGGGCCGAATGTCTTTCGCAATCGCGATCCGAATACACCACCGGCATCGGTCGAAATCCTCAGGATGAACCCCTCGATGAGCCGCAATGCCTCCTCGAATTCGGCCGGGCCTCCTCCCTCACTCACGTCGGTGACGATCGCCTCCAAAACTGAAAGCCAACGCTCCTCGAAATCGAGAGAACTTCCTGCGGACACACCGGCGGCACCGGCCACCGCCCGCGAAACCCGCTGAGCATCGTCGATGATCTTGCCCACGTGAATTCGTTTCTCGTCGAGGCGTACCCTGAGGTGGTCCGCAAGTTCCTCGATTCCTCGCGGCTCGCTACCCGGAGGGTCGGCGGCGACCTCGAAGATGACCGGCTCGCCGATTCCGTCGTCTTCGAGCATCCGCCCGAGATCGTTCGTGAGGAGGTTCAGATCGGGCCCATCGAGACGATCGACCTTGTTGAGCACGAAGATCAGCCGATCCGACGAATCCGCCAAAGGCCGGATGAAGTCCCGATGCAGCACCGGGTCGGCGTACTTGACGGGGTCCAGCACCCACACCACAAAGTCGACCTCTGGCAGGAGCCGCTCCACCAGGTCCCGGTGGCCGGCCGCGATGCTGTCGATATCGGTCATATCCAGAACGGCCAGCTCCTCGAACCGGCTGTGAGTCATCCGCCGATCGATACCGAGGCGGTCGAGAAGCAACGACAGCGATGGCGCGGGTCTCGAGGGAATCCATGCCATCGGCTCCGTGGTGTGAGGTCGCACCGGACTTGTCGATGCGACCTCCTCACCGGCGAGCGCATTGAGCAGGCTCGACTTGCCCGAACCGGTGCCTCCGACCAACGCCAGCACCATCGTCGTCCCGAGATGCCCGGCTCGGGCTCGCGCCGTGTTGGCGACCTCTCGAGCGCCGTCGAGATCCTCAGGATGGACATGACCGGCGGCAAGGCTCACAACGAGATCCAGGCTCTCGACAATCGTCATCGCGTCGCTCACTCGAACCCTCCCGTCGAGAGTTCGGTGAGGTCGGTACCGGCAACGGCCGGTCCGAGCCGTTCGACGAACCGGAGAGAATCCGTCTCCAGAATCCCTCGCAGTTCGTCCGCCAGCCTATCCCGAGCCGACTCGACCAGCCCTGGAATCTTCGCCAGTCGCCGCGCCACATTGCGGCCGGGGATATGACGTGGATCTATCGAGGCGATCCGAACGAATTCGGCCAGCCGGCGCCCTCCCCGGGCGCCAATGCGACGCTTGGACATGCGCCGCGGGAGGCCATCGACCTCCGTGAGCCAGAACTCGAGGCGCTCGTGTGCGACTTGGAGTGTTTCGATGCCGTGACCGAAGAGGTCTGGTACCGGTTCGACGATCGCCGGTTCCGACTCATGCCACAGCTCAGCTGAGGCTCTCGCCGCCAGACCGGCCCGGCGGGTGGCCGCCGATGCAAGACCATCGACCAACTCAGCGATACCGGACCCGGCGAATTTTCCACCGAGCACTTCGGCCACCAGGCGACGCGCCTCTTCCCGGTAAAGCGCCCGCATCGGATCCAGCAATTCGACACGGCGGGTCGCCCGATCGAAGACATGGGTTCTGATGACAGCGAGGTCGTCCCGAAGTCGGCGAAGGGAACCGGCGATGACCGCCGCGATGATGTCCGGCCGCGACTGCGGATCGGCCATCGCCTCGAGGTCCTTGGCGACACTCGCGACGACTTCGGGAGCCAGAGCACCAGTGTCTGACGACACGCGGCCCTCGGCGATCGTCGTGACCAGATCTGCCGCGGGGCGCGGAAGTAGTCGACGCGCCGCCAGCTTGGCTGCGAAGTCGGCCGCAATGGCTTGGTGCGACTCGGAAGCTTGGGGCAGTCGATTGAGCACCATGACGGTCGGCAGCCTGCGGGCGGCGGCCAATTCGAGAAGAGCAAAGCCTCCCGCATCTGCATACCGGTTGGCTCCCGCAACAAAGACCACCGCATCGGCGATCTCGAGGACCTGACCGACGATCGACACGCCCGAGTCGTCCACGACCTCGGGGGGGGGGGTGTCAACGACCACGACGCCCTCGGGAGGCGGGCGAAGCGAATCGACGAGAGATCCTGCAACCCGACTTCGCAAACCGTCGAGAGTGGATGGAACTTCTCCGTCCGTCCACGCCACGGGTTCGAGGGTGGTCGGTCGCAACGATCCGACATCGCTGATGCGACGGCGCGCCAGCGAGTTGACGATCGTGGACTTTCCTCCGCCGCTCGGCCCGACCACGGCAACGACGATGGTGTCTGAATCGCTTTCGAGCCTGGGTACGAGGTACTGCCCGGCGACAATGGCCGCTCTGCGACGACGAACCTCGGCCAGTTCGCCGGTCGACGTGAGATCGAGCCGCTCCAGAGTCGCCGAGAGCTCCAGCAACTGATCCGGTGACGGAGCGTGGTCGATCATGGTCCGGATTGTGGCACGCCACCGGCTCCGACACCGCACCGGCAGGACGATTCCCGATTCCCGATTCCAAACACCCGACACCCGACACCCGACTCCAAACACCCGACACCCGACGGAAGGCCCGCTAAGTCGCGATTCGGGAGTCGGACAACTCGACAAGGACACCGGGACGAGTCCGGTAGGAGCGTCGATGTGCTGAGACAAGGCTCGGCCTGGAACGGACAACACCCCAACACCAGCGCCCGGGTACTGCGAACCGAATTCTTACGCGTCTCTTTCCTGTCACACGTCGGCCCTACCTTGATTCCATGACTACCGGCATCCACATG
>JAZGIX010000200.1:0-2322 GCA_036482315.1 Acidimicrobiia bacterium
GCATCGCGTACCGAGGGCAGGCTGGAATCCGCGCCGGGTATCTCGCCATCGGGTAGTTCCAGCCGAGCTCGCAGATCGAGGATCAACTTCTGCGCGGTCCTAGTTCCGACCCCGGGCACAGCGGTAAGCGCCCCGACATCGTCCGTGAGAACCGCGGTACGCAGCTCATTGGCTGCCAACGTCGACAGCATCGCCAACGCGATCTTCGGTCCGATCCCGCTGGCGCTCAGCAGCACCCGAAACAGATCACGACCGGCGGCGTCGATGAACCCGAATAGCGACATCTGGTCCTCGCGAACATGGAGGTGAGTGTGAACCACTACGTCCTCTCCGATCGAGGGCAGCCCCCCGATGTCACGCGGCGACATCATCACTTCATACCCGACTCCGTCAATGTCCACTGTTACTCCGGAAGCGTTCCGGTCGACCAGAGTCCCGCGCAGGCGGCCGATCATTTGCGGTCACCCGCCACGAGCCGAGCCAGCTGGGAGGACTGAGCGTGGCAAATGGCGATCGCCAAAGCGTCCGCAGCGTCGGCGGGTTTCGGGGCAGAATCAAGACCGAGGCGTCGCGCCACCATCGCCTGGACCTGTCGTTTGTCGGCAGAACCGTTCCCGGTGACGGCGAGCTTCACTGCAGATGGCGTGTACTCCGCGATGGGGATGCCCGCCCTAGCCGCCAGGAGAATGGCGACACCGGAGGCACGCCCTACCGACGTCGCCGTTTGCAGATTGCGATTCACAAACACCTCTTCGATCGCCGCCTCGACCGGCTCGAACTCGGCGATCACAGCCTCGAGGTCATCGGCGAGTTCGCGCAGACGATGTGCGATCGGATCGCCCGGACTGGTGCGAATTACCCCGGCGGTGACGGCGCTCATCGAAACACCTGCAACTTCGACGATCCCGTATCCGGTAGTGGATAGGCCGGGATCGATGCCGAGAACAAACATGTGTTCGATCAGGTTAATGCCTAATTGAGTCATGACGCGGACATTGCCCGACACCCGACACCCGACACCCGACACCCGACACCCGACACCCGACACCCGACACCCGACACCCGACACCCGACACCCGACACCCGACACCCGACACCCGAAGATTATCTCCTATGAGGTATCGGACATCGGGCATCTCGAACGCATGACACCGACGAGCCGACTGGACACGTCAACCACGTCACGGAACACGCCGCCCAGATCGGACATCTCGACCGCACGTCGCCGACGAGCCGGCTCGGCGCGTCAATCACCTAGAGCGAGACGTCGGGTAGCAATCAGCCGGCGATCAGCTCCAGCACCTCGTCACTGATATCGAAGTTGCCGTAGACGCTCTGCACATCGTCTAGATCCTCGAGCGCATCCACCAATCGCAGAACCTGACGGGCCCCATCCTCTTCGAGCATGACCGCCGTCGAGGGCAACTGGGTGACCTCGGCAGCGTCGCTCTCGATGCCGGCCTCGGTGAGCGCGTCGCGCACGGAACTGAAGTCGGTGGCGGCGGTGATGATCTCAAGTCGGTCACCGGAGGGCCTGACGTCTTCGGCGCCAGCGTCGAGGGCGGTGAGCATGACCTCGTCCTCGTCGCCTGAGACCAGGATGTAACCCTTCTGCTCGAACAGGTAGGCAACCGAGCCCGGTTCTCCGAGACTCCCCCCGTTCCTCGAAAACGCAGTTCGAACATCTGAGGCCGCCCGATTCCGGTTGTCGGTGAGGACGTGCACATAGAGCGCCACTCCACCCGGTGCGTATCCCTCGTACCAGATCTCCTGGTAGTCGGCTCCCTCGATCTCGCCGCTACCACGCTTGATGGCTCGCTCGATGTTGTCGTTCGGCATCGAAGCGTCCTTGGCCTTTTGAACCGCTACCGCCAGCGATGCGTTCATGGCCGGGTCGCCGCCTCCGTCGCGGGCCGCAACTTCGATGAATCGGGCCAACTTGCCGAAAGCCTTGCCGCGTTTCTGGTCCTTCGCCGCCTTCTTGTGCTTGATCGACGACCACTTCGAGTGCCCGGACATCAACCCTCCCGAATCATGTCGAGAAGCAGTGTATGGAGTCGGCCGTCAGCGGTCAGCTCCGGGTGAAAGCTCGTTGCGATGATGGAACCCTGCCGCACCATGACGGGGCGGCCGTCTACCTCGGCAAGGACCTCGATACCGGCACCGACTTTCTCGATCCAAGGCGCCCTGATAAACACACCGTGTACCGGGTTTTCAAGACCCACGACGGGGATATCTGCCTCGAAGGAATCGACCTGCCGGCCAAATGCGTTGCGACGCACCACGACATCGAGAACTCCCAACTGCACCTGGCCGGTGCCC
>JAZGIX010000201.1:0-6380 GCA_036482315.1 Acidimicrobiia bacterium
GCGCGACTCGGATGAAGCACGAGCGCGATCCTCATACGGCGACTTCCCGCTCGATGGCGGCATCGTCGAGAGATGCTGTGGATCCGCGTCGGGCGTGAACCAGGAACTCGCGGTTCCCTTTGGCCCCGGTGATCGGAGAAGTGGTGAGGGCGACGGTGCCGAGGCCGTGCTGGTCGAGCGCACCCGCAACACCTCGGATGGCGTCGGCGTGCAAGATCGGATCCAGCACGATTCCGCCGCGGCCGACACTGTCCTTGCCCACTTCGAATTGCGGTTTCACGAGGACAACGTAGTCGGCCTCATCGCTGCCGACGGCCGCCAGTTGCGATGCGAGAAGCCTTACCGAGATGAAAGAGACATCCACCACGATGATGTCGAAGGGGTCGCCCAACGTCGCAGGATCGATCGTGCGGAAGTTGGTGCGGTCGACAACGGTCACCCGCGGGTCCTGACTCAGCCGCCAGATCATCTGGCCGTACCCGACATCAACCGCAGTAACAGTTGCGGCGCCTCCGGCGAGCAGTACGTCGGTGAATCCTCCCGTTGAGGCCCCAACATCGAGCGCACGCCCACCCACCGGGTCGATGTCGAAGGCGGTCATTGCGTGAGCCAGCTTCAGCGCTCCCCTGCTCGCCCACCGCGGGACCTCGGTGGCGAGGGTGATTGCCGCCGACTCGGCGACGAGTGTCGACGGCTTTACGAGTGTCGATCCGTTGACCGCCACCGAACCGTCGCCGATCAGACGCTTGGCCTCGTCGCGGCCGCCGACGATTCCTCTGCGAACGAGTTCAGTGTCGAGACGGCGTCTCAGGCTCGTCTCCATCATCGGTCTCCAGCTCTTCCGAGAGATCCGACGCGATGGCGTCTGCGATCTCAGGGGCTTCCGCCGGATCGGCTGTTTCCAGTTCGGTGAGCATCTCGTCGAGGGGCTTATGATCCATAACCGGCATTATCGCCGGGCCGGGCGACAGGATCAGTCAATGCTCCCAATCCGCGACGTCAATCCGACGACCATCCGACCGCTGGTGATGTGGCTGATCGTCGCCATCAACGTCGTCGTCTTCCTCGGTCAGCCGAGTTCTGGACCCGAGCTGGAAGAATTCATCTACAAACACGCGGCGATCGCTTGCGAGATCACGACCGGAGAGCCGCTGGCGGCTTCGGAGATCCGCACCGGGATCTGCAGCGATGCTCCGGACCCAGCGGTGGTCTTCCCTCGGAAGAGCCTGCCCGGGTCGGTGGTGGTTTCGATGTTCCTGCACGCCGGGATCGCCCATATCGTGTTCAACCTGTGGAGCCTGTGGATCTTCGGCAACAATGTCGAGGAGGCCTTTGGTCATCTGGGCTTTGCGACCTTCTACCTCTTGAGCGGGATCGCGGCGACCCTCGGCTTTGTGGCGGTCAACCCCGACCTCACGGTCCCGCTGGTCGGGGCGTCGGGGGCTATTGCTGCGGTGATGGGTGCATATCTTGTGCTGTTCCCCCGTCACCAGATCATGACGCTCTTCTTCGTTCGCATCGTGGCGATTCCGGCGATGGCCTTCCTCGGGATCTGGTTCTTCAGCCAGTTCCTGTTCACCGACGGCAGCGTCGCCTGGGAGGCGCATGTGGCCGGCTTTGCATTCGGAGTCCTCATCACTCTCCCCTTCAGGCGTCGGTTGCTGCGAAACATTTCCACCAAGTCGTTCGAGCCGGCTTGAGAAGTCTCCAGTCTCCAGTCGTCAGTCTCCAGCCTGAGTAGCCGGGTAGACGCTGTCCGAGTGGGTCATCTGGACGAGGAATGGGGAGCGGATCTACCGAAACATTTCGGTGAGATCGGCAATCGAGTCGATCACCAGGTCCGGTTGCAGGTCCCGTGGAACATGTTCGAGCGATCGGGTGATTCCGGTGAGGGTTAGTACCGCCTTCCAACCGGCCGCGCGCGCCAGGGCCAGATCGGTCTCGGGTCGATCGCCCACCATCCACGTGTCTCCCGGCCCAAGTAGACGAGAAATATGTTGCACCATTGACTGGTGCGGCTTGCCGGTCACCTCCGGGGAGGATTCCGAAGCGGCCGCGATCGCGGCGACGATTGCGCCTGCACCCGGGACGGGACCCCCCGGCATCGGGAACGTGACGTCGGTGTTGGTGGCGATGAAACGGGCTCCTTTACGGATGGCGGTCGCCGCTCGCTCCAACTTGTCATAGGTGATGTCACGATCGAGGCCGACGACGACGGTCCGAGCGGATGTCGGCTCTGGCGTGATGGTGCGGCCGGATGCCACGAGGGTTTCCACGAGGCCAGATTCGCCCACCACCAGTACCGGATCGTCGTCGGCGCCGAGAGCCCCGGCGGCCGCGGTCGCTGCGGTTGCGATTGATTGGGGCCGGGTGACGAAGCCGGTTTCCGCAGCGATGCGGTCGGCGACATGATCGGTCGTCTTGGTTGCGTTGTTGGTGGCGAAGATGATCTTGGTTCCGGAGTCTGCGATGGCGGTCAGAGCGGCTCCGGCGCCCGATATCGCTTCCGCCCCAAGGAAGATCACGCCGTCCAGGTCGAATACGACGTTGCCGGGACGCTGATCGGTCGCTAGAAACGAATCACGCATGCTCGCTCCATTCTCTGCCCTTCTTCCCCGCACATCCGATGTTGAGTACTGGGCGCTCGAACGAGCCGCCAAGGTACTCCGGCTGGACCCGGCAAGGTACCAGTCGGTCGAGGGGGTCGAGTACGACCTGACGGAACCAGCGCTGTTCCACTGGGGCATCCACTTCGACGGTCAGTGTCACGTCGAAGGTCTCGTCGGTCTCTTCCCCTTGGATCGACTGATCCCCCACGAGGCGACGATGTCCGCCGTGGTCGATCGTCCCCGGCATCCGGTCCAGATTCGTCCGGTCATGGCATTGGTCGACAAACCGCTGCCGGCTCTCGAGCCCACGGGCGAGCCGGTCCAATTTCATGGAATCCACCACCAGGTGATCACGCCGGTGGCGCCGGTTTCGCTCGATCTGTCGCAGGCGATCATCGCCGACGGCCACCACCGCGTGGCCGCGGCGCTGCGCGACGGCGGCGACCCCATGATCATGACCATGGTCGTCAACTCGGAGCAAGCCGACCTGGACGCCGGAGCATTCCATCGGGTCTTTGCATCGCAAGTCGGCCTGCCCGACGCGATCGCAGGGTGTCAAGTGGTAGCCGAGTCGCCGCTCGACGCGATCCACGCCGGTCGTATGGCAGTCGTCACTCGTGCCGGATCGATCGGGGTGGCCGTCAAGGATGCGGCGGTGCCGGAGGTGCTGCGGGGCCTCTCGGCCGGACTCGCATCGCGCTACCTACTCCCGGGCTTGGGGCTGGCCGAAGGGGATGCCGTCTACGTGGAGGACATTCGGCGGGCGCTGGCGGCGGTTGATCAAGGTGGAACTGCGGTGCTGCTGCCACCCTCGCGGGTCCGATCAGTGATGCGCGCTGCCGTAGATGGTGTCGCCTTGCCTCCGAAATCGACACGTTTCCGGCCCAAGCCGATACGAGGCTTCCTGATGCGACCCAACGCGGTCTGATGCCTCGCCTGTGCCGGTCGACGCCGATGGCCCGGAGGTGGGCGGAGGGTCTAGACGCCCAAGCCGAAACCTTCGATGGTCATCCCGAGCAGCGCGACCGTGCGGGCCAGCGATTCTTCGCTGACTCGTTCGTCGTGACCATGGAACATTCGCAGGAAGTCGCCGAACTCGACCCTGTCGTCGAATAGACCGACTCCGTAGGCGATAGTTCCCCGGGGTCGGAAGAACCGGGCATCTGTCGCAACCGGAATCAGAGCCGGGACGAGGTGGGCGTCCGGCCGCAGGACATCGAGGGCGGCACCAAGGGCATCCCACAACCGCCCCTCGGGCGGAGACCCGGCCGCAGGGGTTGCCTCCATCGTGATGATCTCGACTTCCTCCTCCAGGCTCGGACCGATCGCTTTGCGAAAGTGATCGTCGACGTCCGCCGCTTCCTGACCGGGAAGCGACCTGACATCGACCTCGGCTTCAGCCCTGTCGGGAATCACATTCGCTTTGACGCCGCCCCGAAGCACGTTGGGGCTGATGGTGAGGTGAGTGCAAGCATGAGCCCACCGGGCCAGACCGAGATCGTCGAGAGCCAGTCGGTCGATGGCGTCGTCGACACGATCGGGATCGAGCAGGTCATCTGCAATATCGCCCGGATCCCAACCGGCCACGAAGCGACGCCACTCGTCGCTGATCACGACCGGTACCGGAGAGGTGGCCAGCCTGGCAACTACCTCAGCGACCGGTAGCAAGGCGTTGGACGTGGCGTAGGGCTGGCTGCCGTGGCCGGGCTCGCCGCGCCCGATTATCCGGCGCCACTGGGGGCCTTTCTCGGCGACGGTCACCGGAAGACCCGCACCTCCTTTGCCTCGGAGCATCGGCGTACCAATCTCGGTCAGCAGGTAGTCGCATTTCACTGCATCCCACTCGTTTTCGACGAGCCAGCGCGCCCCAAATGTCCCGGCCGCCTCTTCGTCGGCCACCGCCAAATAGAGAAGGTCCCCGGGGAGGCGGGGGGCCGAGCCGTCGAGGTGCTGCTTGAAGACCACAGCCATGGCCGCGGTCAGGTTGAGCATGTCCACTGCGCCTCTCCCCCACACGAATCCGTCGGAGCGTTCCCCCCCAAAAGGATCAACCGACCACCCGTCCGGTGACACCGGAACGACGTCCGTGTGGCCCATCAGCATGATCGAGGGCGAACCGGGATCAGTTCCCGGGACGCGGTACAAGACCGAACGGCGTCCTGGGTGGGGTTCGAACGGTTGTCCCGGCTCACCGAGGTACGCCTCTACTGTGGATGCGGCTCGCTCCTCCTGACCGGAGTCGGGGTCGCCATCGTTGACGCATGCATCACGAATCAGTGCTACCAGCAGCTCGGTCACCTCGCCCGATCCGAAGTCATCCCACACGATCTCTCCCTTCACCGGTCATCACGGTGCATGACGATGCGCCGCGCCTTGAAACCATTCGACTCGAAGAAGTTCTTGGCGGCTCGGTGCCCCGGGGGGACAACCGCGTCGAAGAGCACGATGCCGTCGCCGGCGGCTCCTGCGAAGAACGCCGCCAACATTGCCTCTCCGACACCGACCTGTCGGGCCTGCGGCGCCGTGAATATGAGTTCGATCACGGCGACCGAGATTCCACCTGCTTGCGGCAGCAAGGGTGTTGCGCGCCAGATGAGGAATCCGACCGGGACGGCATCTAGCTCCCCGACGACCACGTGGGAATCCGTGCTCTCAATGGCGGCGAGGATGGTCATGTCCGTCGGCTCGGCCAAACCATCGGTGAGGCTCCACACCGCCTTGAGGGCGGCCATCTCGGTTTCCAACTCGATGTACAAGGCGTGGAGTTCGGTGAGGTCGGCGGGAGTGGCCAAACGGGCCTTCGCGGTCAACACCTCACCAAGAGTAGGAGTTCACCAGCAGCCACGGACCTGGCGCTCCCTTTGATTCGGGGAACGGGAAACGGGAAACGAATACCCGGGCCTCGGAAAGGGACCGGCTCGGCGAAACCTTGAATCCGGTTCCGCTACGCGCAGTCGAGACAAAGCTTCTTGCGCTTGTCGGCGAGTTGGCTGCCGGCCTTCACCAGGAAGCAGCTGGAGCAGACGAACTCGTCGTCTCCGGCAGTGTCTGCCGATGATTCGAGGGACATTGCAGCGCGCCGGATTTGGCGGAGTTCCTCCGCTTCGTCGATGGGGAGGCTCTCCGCCTCCTCATCCTCGGTGAGCATTTCCAGCTCCTCGGCCTCGAGTTCGTCGAGAGCCTCGGTGTCATCGCCCGCCTCTTTGTCGCCCTCTTCGGACTCCGTGGAGTCATCCGTCTCCGCGTCGTCCTTGACCGCGGCGTCAATGTCTTCGAGGTCGTCGGGTTCTGCCTCCAGCCATTCCTGGTCGGATTCGGCTCCCTCGAGATCGTCTTCGAGTGTTTCGGCCATTGTTCCTTGCCTCGGCGTGCGAGCGGCCGGAGTATATATCGGCCGCGACCCAGGTCGGGCGATGATCCCCTGACCTCCTCGAGTTGGTTCCATATCTAGCTTTTGCCAGGTATCCAGTACCAGCCCGGGTCCTATCTGAGGCCGTCGACGCGTCAACCCGAGCCGGCTTCATGTGGCGTCGAGTAGCCAGTACCAGACCGAATCTCGACGCAGGTCACGGACGCGCAAGCCGAACCAGGTGGGCGTGCCGTCGAGTAGCCAGTACCAGACCGAAT
Organism: Acidimicrobiia bacterium; assembly: GCA_036482315.1. Lineage (GTDB taxonomy): Bacteria > Actinomycetota > Acidimicrobiia > Spongiisociales > UBA11373 > JACZWZ01. The sequence goes on from JAZGIX010000201.1 coordinate 6,237, forward strand.
TTCGACGAAGGTCACGGACACGTCAAGGCGAACCGGGTCAAAGTTCCGCCGAGTAGCCAGTAACCGCCAAGGCACAAGGACGCGTCTTACTGGTTACTGGTTACTGGTTACTGGTTACTGGTTACTGGTTACTGGCTACTGGCT
>JAZGIX010000202.1:0-3836 GCA_036482315.1 Acidimicrobiia bacterium
GAAGCGACCGCTGGCTCCGGGCCACGGCAGATGGGGCATCGTCGGTGACGGACACCGGAGCCACGGTCACGTCGGTCACCGGTGGGAGATTCTGCGACAACTAGGAAAGTCTCCAGTCTCCATTCTGATCACTCTCCCCTTTGGGGGGAGTCAATCGGCGGAGCCGATTGGTGGGGGGCGGATGCTTACAGCAGGACCCGGGCCAACTCTTCCAGTTCGGGGAGTGGGATGCCTTCGGATTCGCTGATCACCTGGATCGAAACGTGATCGGCGCCGGCCGCGTGGTGAGCCTCGATCGTCTCGGCGATCTCCTCGGCGGAGCCCCAGGAGACGACCGCGTCGACCAGGGCATCGCTGCCGCCATTCTCCACATCTGATTCGGTCCATCCGAGCCGCAACAGGTTGCGTCGATAGTTGTCTGAGAGCAGATAGTGCTCCATGTGCCCGCGGGCCGCGGCTCTGGCTCGCACGGGATCGGTGTCGAGTACGACCGCCTGTTCCGGAGCGAGGAAGACCTCAGGGCCGATGATCTCGCGGGCGAAGACGGTGTGCGAGACCGGGACGAAATAGGGGTGGGCGCCGGTGGTGCGGTCGGCCGCGAGGCGGAGCATCTTCGGGCCGAGAGCGGCCAGGACCACCGGAACCGGCACATCGGGTTCAGGTCCCACAAAGACGGCGGACTCCATGGCGTCGAGATACTCCTCCATTCGGGTGAGCGGTCTCGAGTAATCGTGGCCCCGTGCCCCGACCGAGGGAGCGTGGCTCACCCCCAGACCCAGCGTGAATCTTCCGGGCCATGCCTCGCCCAGGGCCATGGCGGCGCTGGCGGCCGCACTGGGGTCACGAGCCCAGATGCTGGCGATTCCGGGCGCCACCTTGATTGTGGAGGTTTCGGCCAGCAGCATCGCCGACAGTGCGACCGCCTCCCGACCCCTGCTCTCGGGGAACCACACGGCGCCGTAGCCCATGCCTTCGATGGCTCTCACCGCCTCCCGGATGTGAGGAGCCGGCGCCGTGACCAGATCCCAGACCCACGCTCCGACTCTTCCCATGTCTTGTCGATTGGCGTTGATCTTCATGATGCGAGATTACGCAGTGCTATCGCCTCGGCCAAGATGCCTTTTCGTAGATCCTCGAGGTCCAGACTCTCGTCGGGTCCATGTGCCCGGCTCGTCGGATCGGCGACACCGGTGAGGAGGATGGCGGCGTCGGGATAGGCCTCCGAGAAGGCTGCGACGAAGGGAATCGAGCCCCCGACACCCATCTCGACTACATCTCGTTCCCATACCTCGGCGAACGCCTCGCTGAATGCCTGCACTCGGGAATCGTCGGTCGAGAGGGCGAACGCCTCGCCCGACTCGTGCGGCGTCACGGTGACTTGGGCACCCCACGCCGGCTGCTGCTCGATATGGGCGACCAGGGCATCCAGGGCGGCGCCGGCGTCCTGTCCCGGTGCGATCCGCATGCTCACTTTGGCCCGAGCCACCGGTACCAGTTGATTGATCGCCTCATCGACGGATGGAGCGTCAAGGGCGAGCACGGAGATCGCGGGCTTCATCCACAGGCGGTCGGTCAGTGAGCCCGTGCCGATCAGCTCGACTCCGTCGAGGATTCCGGCCTGCGATCTCAGTTCGTCTTCCGTCAGATCGAGCGCGGCTGCGGTGCCGCTCAGCAGTCCCGGGACGGCGACACTTCCGTCGGCTTCGTGCAGTCCGGCGAGAACCCGGATGAGGGTCGTCAGCGCGTCGGGGACGACTCCACCAAATCCCCCGGAGTGGACGCCTGCAGCAAGGGTGCGGACCTCGACGAAGACGCTCACGATGCCGCGCAACGACGTAGTGAGCGCCGGTTGGCCGACCCGCCAGTTCCCGCTGTCGGCGATCACGATGACATCGGAGGCCAGCAACTCGCCGTATTCGGTGAGGAAGGCATCGAGGTGGTCAGATCCGATCTCCTCTTCGCCCTCGACAAAGACCTTGATGTTGACGGGTAAATCGCCATCAAAAGCACGAACGGCTCCAGTATGAACGATGATTCCCGCCTTGTCGTCCGAGGAGCCGCGGCCGTAGAGGCGGCCATCACGCTCCATCGGTTCGAACGGTGCCACCGTCCACTCTGTGGGATCTCCCGCCGGCTGTACGTCGTGGTGGGCGTACAGCAGCACCGTCGGGGCGCCCTCCGGCCCGTTCCGGTGCCCGTATACCGCAGGGTGGGCGCCGTCGAGTTCCAGGAGCCGCACCTCGTCGAAACCGGCCTTCTCCAGCAATCCGGCCGTCTTGGTGGCCGAACGGCGCACCTCGAGCGGGTCGAAGTGGGCAGCGCTCACGGAAGGGATCCGGATAAGGGCTTCCAGGTCGTCACGAAGTTCGGGCAGCAATGAGTCGATCGCCGATCTGAGGTCTTCGTGCATGATGGCGACGGTAGTGCTGCCGCGAGTTGCCGGCGTCTAGAACGCAGCGGTCAGGACCGGTGATGGGGGCTATCGCCTGTCGGGGAGACCGGCCATGTTTCGCACGCATAACCGCACCGGTAACTCCCCGAGCCGTGTCGACCGGCACCGCTAGCGTGGCCGAATGACCGACGATCGCCTGCTGCGGAGATCCTGCAATCACCGCTGGTGTTGGCGCAGCGGGAGCAGGCAGATGACGGGTAGGCGACTCCTGGTCGGGGTGGCGGTCCTGGTGCTCGTCGGTGCCGCCTGCGGTGACGACGCCGTCGGCGAATCGGCAGTCGAGCAGTCTCCGGTCGAGACCTCTCAGCCGGTGGCGGCAGACCCGGACGAAGGCAGCGAGACGACTACGACTCCGGTCGGGTCGTCGACGACAGCGGTGCCGACACCGCCGACCGCGGCGGATTCTTTTCCGGCGATCGCGGCGTTGACGAGCGGCCGCGGTGACGACGGGTCTCTCGAGATCGGCATCTGGTTCAATTCGGATCCCTTCGGAGAGGCCGATGTGCGACTGCTCGTGGGGACCGACTCGGATGGCTCCTTCCCGGGGGTGGGCAATCCCGTGCCCCACATCGACGGATGGCTCGAAGTGGCCGGCGCCGGGGTCTCGGTAGTCGATGGGGGAACCACGATCGCGGCCGATGCGACCGGCGGCCTCGACGACTGGCTGTCCTGGACGGGACCCGGCCCTGTGGTTTGGGTTTACTTCCTCGGCAACGTCCCGGTGCGCGCCGGAACCGTGTGGGTGGTGCTCGAAGTCGATGGCTCGATTCTGACCGGTGGTATCGCCGGAGCACCGTTCGGAGATGGCTGCTCGTTCCACACCGCCGGAATCCAACTCGGTTCGGTGCCCGGAGACGTCCCCGACTTCGGGACCCCCTGTCGATATCCGCTTGGATAGCAGCAACCCCCCACCAAACGCCTGCGTATCTGGCTCCGGCGTTTCGGGTCCTGCGCGGCCCCGAAACGCCTACGCATGTCGGAGCCGCCTTCGGCGGCACTGCCTTGTACGTTTGACTCCCCCCAAAGGCGAGAGTTGTCAGACAGCGCCGACGGTTCTCTTCTCTGATCACTCTCCCATCTGGGGGGAGTCAGCGCGCGACGCGAGCTGGTGGGGGGCTGGCGATGCCCACTAGCTAATCGGCACTCCCGCCGTGGCTTCGACCATTTCGATACCACTTCCATCCAAAGCGGCTGCGAGCTCGGCCGGCGTTCCGGCGAGGATCGGGAAGGTTCCATAGTGGATCGGAATGACCGCGGACACTCCGAGGAGTTGGGCGGCACGGGCGGCATGAACCGGACCCATTGTGAAGTGGCCGCCTATCGGAAGAAGAGCGAGGTCGGGTGACCACAACTCGCCGATGAGAGCCATGTCGCCAAAGACGGC
>JAZGIX010000203.1:0-3885 GCA_036482315.1 Acidimicrobiia bacterium
CAAGTGGCGCAACGGCCGACTGGCAGCGCAGCGCTGAGCCTCGCTGCGCTCGGCAGTCTCCAGTACTAGACCTCATCGCTTTGGCTCGGTTCGGACGTATCCAACCGTACGAGATTCCCGAGTGCCGTCGAGTCGCCAGTCACCAGTCCCCAGTCAGAAATCACCACCAGGAGACAAGAGGGCGCCTCTTGCTGGAGACTGGGGACTCGACCGCCCTACCGCGATGACGCGGTACACGCGTCCGATCCGCGACAGCGCACCGACGTCTGGGACTGGAGACTGCCGAGCGCAGCGAGCTACAAACGGCCGCCGTGGGGCCGGGGCCCCACGTTGCGGAGGGGGCCGGACCAGCGCCGGTTCGCCGCCGTAGGCGGCGAAGTCCGGCCGGGTATCAGCGCTGCCCAGCGAGTCGGCCGTTGCGCCACTTGGCCTTGATGTAGTCGCGGTTGAGGAGCGCGATGAAGTCGATCGAGATCCGCTTCGGGCAGGCTTCCTCACATTCAGCGTGATTGGTGCACGACCCGAAGAACGACTCCATGGTGTCGACCATCGCTTCGACCCGGATAAACCGCTCGGGTTGACCCTGTGGCAGCAGATTGAGGTGAGCCAACTTGGCAGCAGTAAACAACTGGGCGGCGCTGTTCGGACACGCGGCGACACAGGCACCGCAACCGATACACACGGCGGCGTCCATCGCCGCCTCGGCGGCTTCCTGCGCGACCGGGACCAGATTGGCGTCGGGAGCGCTCCCGGTGTCGACCGTGACGTAGCCGCCCGCCTCGACGATCCGATCGAAGGCGCTCCGATCGACGATCAGATCCTTGAGGATGGGGAACCCGGCGGCCCGCCACGGCTCGATGGTGATCACGTCGCCGTCACGGAACTTTCGCATGTGGAGCTGGCAGGTAGCCGTCCCCTGCTGCGGTCCGTGGGGCTGCCCGTTGATCATCAGCCCGCACGCGCCGCAGATCCCTTCTCTGCAGTCGTGCTCGAAGGCGATCGGCTCTCGGTTGTCGAGGGTGAGCCGGTCGTTGACGATGTCGAGCATCTCCAGGAACGAGGCATGGGAACTGATCCCGGGAGCGGAGTACTCCTCGAAAGCCCCTGGACGATCCGGGCCGTCCTGGCGCCAGACGCGAAGTGTGACATCCATTACTTGTAGCTCCTCGTGGTGAGTTCCACGTTCTCGAATTCGAGTATCTCCTTGGTGAGGCTTGGCTCGGCGCCGTCTCCCTCGAACCCCCAGGCCGACACGAAGGTGAATTCCTCATCGTTACGTTTCGCCTCACCATCATCAGTGACGTGCTCCGCCCTGAAATGGCCGCCGCATGATTCTTCGCGATGCAGAGCATCGCGGCACATGAGTTCGGCGAGATCGAAATAGTCTGCGACCCGGCCGGCCTTCTCCAGCGTCTGGTTGAGAGAATCGCCTTCACCCATGATCTTGACATCGGCGAAGAATTCCCCTTTGAGCGCAGGAATCTCGCTGATCGCCTTGGTGAGCCCTTCGGCACTTCGAGCCATGCCGCAATGCTCCCAGACGATCTTGCCGAGCTCGCGGTGGAACCAGTCGACGGTGCGCGAACCGTTGGCACCCAGCAGTCGCTCGGTGCGATCTGTGACGTCGGCCTCCGTCTGCTTGAACGCCGGCTCGTCCGTCGACATCGGCTGGGTGCCGAGCGACTCCGACAGATATGCCGCGATCGTGTTGGGAAGGATGAAGTAGCCGTCGGCAAGACCCTGCATCAGGGCGCTCGCTCCCAACCGGTTGGCACCGTGATCCGAGAAGTTTGCCTCGCCGATCGTGTACAGGCCGGGAATCGAGGTCATCAGGTCGTAATCCACCCAGAGGCCACCCATCGTGTAATGGGGAGCCGGGTAGATCCGCATCGGCACCTCGTACGGGTTCTCATCCGTGATTCGCTCGTACATCTCAAACAGGTTCCCGTACCTCGTCTCGATCGTGTCGCGACCGAGGCGGCCGATCGCCTCCGCGAAGTCCAGGTAGACGCCGTTCTTCATCGGACCCGCACCCTTGCCGGAGTCGACCTCCTTCTTAGCGGCGCGGGATGCGACGTCGCGCGGCACCAGGTTGCCGTAAGCCGGGTACCGCCGTTCCAGGAAGTAATCGCGCTGATCCTCCGGCACATCGGCGGCCGGGCGAGCCTCATCGACCTCGGCCGCGACCCAGATGCGCCCATCGTTGCGCAACGACTCCGACATCAGGGTCAGCTTCGACTGGAACTCGTCGGCCTGGGGGATGCAGGTCGGGTGAATCTGCGTAAAGCAGGGATTAGCGAACAGCGCCCCCTTGCGATGCGCTCGCCAGATCGCAGTGCCGTTGCACGCCTTGGCGTTGGTCGATAGGAAATAGGCATTCGAATAGCCGCCGGTGGCCAGAACCACGGCGTGAGCACTATGTGAGCTGATCTCGCCGGTGAGCATGTCGCGCACCACGACGCCGACCGCACGGCCGTCGGCGACCACGATGTCGAGCATCTCACATCGGTTGTAGGCCGTTACGGTGCCGGCCTTTATTTGCCGTGCCAGCGCCTGGTACGCCCCGAGCAGCAACTGCTGGCCCGTCTGACCCCTGGCGTAGAACGTACGCGACACCTGCGCCCCTCCAAACGACCGGTTGGCGAGCAGACCCCCGTACTCGCGACCGAACGGAACCCCCTGCGCCGTCGCCTGATCGATAATCTCACCACTGACCTGGGCCAGGCGATAGACGTTGGCCTCACGTGACCGATAGTCGCCACCCTTGATCGTGTCGTAGAACAACCGGTAGTCACTGTCGCCGTCATTGCGATAGTTCTTGGAGGCGTTGATTCCTCCCTGGGCCGCAATGCTGTGAGCACGGCGGTTGCTGTCGTGATAGGTGAACGTCTTGACGCGGTATCCCAGTTCACCCATGGTCGCGGCTGCCCCGGCGCCGGCCAGGCCGGTTCCGATCACGATTACTTCGAACTTGCGACGGTTTGAAGGAGCTACGAGCGGGGTGGAAAACCGGTGGGCATCCCACTTGTCTGCGAGCGGTCCCTCGGGGATCTTTGCATCTAGTTGCATTAGTACCTCCGGCTCAGATCTCGAGGATTCCGACTTGCACCGCAATCGGGAAGGACAGATTGACGAGCACAATTGCAGCAGTCAGTCCGGCCGCTAATCCTTTGCGCCACGCGTTGAATCGGGGATGGCTGTAGCCGAGGCTCTGGAAAAGGCTCCAGGTGCCGTGGTAGATGTGCAACCCCAACGCCAGGTTGGCGATGATGTACAGGATCGCCACAGGTAGCCGTTCGAAGCTGGCGACAAGATTCGAATATACGTCGCCCCGGAAGAACTCATCCGGTGACGCCGGGGCGGTGCCCCAGGTGAGGTCTGCCAGATGGAAGAAGATGAAGAACAACACCACGGTGCCGGTGAAGCGCATGGTGCGACTGGCGTAAGTGACCGCCACATAGTCCCGCTCGCGATATCGACCACCCCGCGCCTTCCAGTTGGTATAGGTGAGGGTGTAGGCCGCATGGACATGAAGCAATGCCGCGCCCAACAGCCCGATCCGCAAAGCCCACAACAGAGAGGTGCGCGGCACCAGGTCACCACCGAGGTCGCGTAGCGCCTCGCCATAGTGATTGATGTCCTCCGGGCCAAAGTAGACCTTGAGGTTGCCGATCATGTGGGAGGCGATGAAGCCGAGCAGGGCGACACCCGTCAGCGCCATCACCCATTTCTTCCCGACCGCCGATCGGTAGAACTCGATCGGCCATGGATATCGGCGCCGCGTCGGCGCTTCCTCAGTGGTCGTCACGGACCATCTCCTTGTCAGCCGTCCCAGATGGCATTCTCGCGCGTTGCAACGCGGCACGCGAAGGCCTAAGGACCTTT
>JAZGIX010000204.1:0-2933 GCA_036482315.1 Acidimicrobiia bacterium
TCGTCAATCGCGACCTCGACCAGTTCAACGCCGTCCAGTGGACCTACGGCGCCCTCGATCGAGCTCTTGCAATGTCCGCAGGAGATGTCGGGTACCGACAGGGTTCTAGTGCTCATGGGTGTGTTCTTCGTCTCTTGTCTCATCACCGGTAGCGGCCGTCGACTTCGACGAATACGCCGAAGGATCGGCCAGGAAGGTTGCACGGCAACCTGGTGCGCAAAAGGCCACGTCGTCGTAACCATCGGCACGGAGTGCGGATTCCCCCACCGTCATGCCGCAAACCGGGTCGATAAACGTCTTCATTTTCTACTCCGTTTCCTCTGCCGCCTCCAGAGAATAGACCTTCCAGTCGCCTGGAATGTCAAGTCCCTGTTTCGTGCAGACCCCTAGTGGGTCGGGTCGATGAAGATGCCCTCTGCTTCTTGCATCGTTCGAACGTATGCGACGATCTGCGAGACATCGTCTCGACTCAGCCCCTCGATCGGCGCCATTGGGCCAAAGTTCCAGTGGTGCGGGGGGACCCCGAAGGCGACCGCCCGCTGAAAGGCCTCGTCGCCGTGGTGATTGGGCGCGTAGGTCGGCACCAGAAGTGGTGGTCCGGTCGGGCTCCCCAGGAGATCCGGGCCGTGGCACACGGCACAGGAAGCAGCGAAGAGCTCTCCGCCGGCGGTTACTACCGCCTGGTCCCGCTCGGTCGGAGCCGGACCTCCCTCGGCCAACCCCAATCCGACCAAGGTCCCGATTACGACTGTCACCGCAACGACGACCCACACCGCGGTACTGATCGGACGCCTCTTCGACTGCGACGGCTGTACCGCAGGTACTGATGGGCGGCCGGACCTGGCGACCTTGCGTCGCCCCTTGGGACGACTCATTCGTTCGCCTCCTCGCGGAGCACCGAGCGGCGCTGGTCGTACTCTTCCTCGGATATCTCGCCGCTCGCATAGCGTGCCGCAAGTATCTCGAGGGCAGTCGGCTTTGGAGTCGAATGGCTCGAGGGACGCTGGACGGCCCAGGCCACCCAAACGATCAGGCCGAGCATGATCAACGATACGGCGACCATCCCGAGCCAACCCCAGCCACCCATCGCACCACAGCAGTAGCCACCATCGAGTAGAAGTGTTGACGCTGCACCGGTCACAATCATCTCCAGGGCTTCGAATGTCGGCCGATCCGGTCAGGGGGGAAACCGACGAGACCGGTTCAGCCGTCTACTCAACGACCGTACAGATTCCAGTCGCTGGAATGTCAAGACCTATCAGAAGCTGAAGCCGGAAACGTCGCGCGGCAAGGCCCCGCGTCGAAGACATCATATCGCACACCTTCCAGGCAGCAGGAAGGTAAAGCCATGTATCATGGGGCCATGAACATCGGAGAACTTGGCCGCCTGACCGGCGTCTCGACGAAGGCAATCCGCTACTACGAAGAGATCGGGGTACTAAAGGAGCCGGAGCGCTCCGCCAACGGGTACCGGACCTATGAGTCCGAAACGGTCGACAGGCTCAGATTCGTAAAGGACGCTCAGCTGACCGGCCTGAGCCTGGCCGAGATCACCACGATTCTCGACCAGCGAGGCAAGGGTGAGTCGACGTGCGAGCACGTGATGTCCCTCCTCGACCATCACCTCCACGAACTCGACACGCGCATCAAGGCACTCAAGAAGACCCGGACCCGGCTGGTCACCATCGCCGATCGCGCCCGCAAACTCGATCCCTCGGAGTGCCTGGACCCCAACCGCTGCCAGACGATCGTTCCGCAGGACCCGATCGACGGATCGGCGTCCCCGGCAGATGTTCACGAGGCTCCAAGAGAGCACGCCCACGCCCATTGAGCGGCCACACGGTTCAGATCAGAAGGGCGGTTCAGATCAGAAGGCGCTCAGGGATTGACGACGAGCACGAACTGACCGCTCGGGTGGACGGTGCACAGTCCCTCGAACTCACCCGAGGTCGAAAAGCGCTGGGTGAGTGTCTCCCCGGCGCCGACAAAGAAGGGCCCCACCAGATGGTCCCGTTCATCTTCGTTGACGATGCGCAATACCTCGCCGACCGTCACCTCTAATTCCGCCGGCAGGATCTCGATGAATTCGCCGGAGTCGAAGAGTTCTCCGGTCCCGAAAGGGATCAAGTAGTCGTAGTCGAACTCCGTCGCGCTCGGGTCCGCCACCACCAGGGCACCGGTCCTGTCATCTGAGGAGCAGGCCGATATCAGCAGGACGAAGCCCACAGCGACCACCACCAAACCCGACGTTCTGGTACTACGCATTCTGAGAGTCCTCCTCGAGTAGCGCGCGCAAGTCCGCCGTAATGTCCTCGGACTCGATCCCGAACGGCCAGGTGAGTCTGATGAGCCCTTCGTCGTCGACCGCGTACAGGAAGCCGGTGTGGACCACATCGACCCAGCCGTCATCCTGCACCGTCACCGAGTACACCACCCCGAACGGTTCGGCGGCCGCCGTCAGCGCGGCATCATCCTCGGTGCGAACGGCCACGGCATCGGCGACGAACGTCTGCACGTAGGCGGTGAGCACCTCCGGGGTGTCGCGATTCGGATCCACGGTGATCATGGCGACGTCCACCGAGTCCGCCAGATCACCCAGGTCACGCAGGGCCTTGCGGACCTCGACCATGGTTGTCGGGCAGATGTCGGGGCACGCGGTGTAGCCCCAGTAGACGATCAACACGCCGCCGGGTTTGCCCTGAAACGCCAGATCGACGCCGTTGGTGACGTCGGGCAGCACCAGGTCGCTCACATCCGGAGCAGGAGTCCTGACTATCCCGGCCGGGACGTACGGCGTCTCACCACCACCGGCAGTGAGAACCAGACCCATCGTCACGGTAAAGGCCAACAGACGAATCGGGGAGCCCCCTCGGCGAAGTCGCATGGCACGAGTCTCCCCCGGGAGTTGACCGGTCGGCTAGGGCCAAACGACC
>JAZGIX010000205.1:0-3163 GCA_036482315.1 Acidimicrobiia bacterium
TACGGATACCAGACGGAATGGTGCGGGTGGCGCGGCCGACATCGAGGATTTGTGAATCACCGTCGGTGATTACCCGGCTGACTGATGAATCACAGGCGATCCGGCGCGCCGTTTCGGGTGTGATCACTGCACCGTCATCGAACTCACATGGCGCATCAGCTGCACCCGATAGGGCCTGGAGCGACACGATCACAGATAGTTGCGGTCTGGTGGCACCGGTTGCCGGGGTGTCGGCGTGGGCCAGATGATCCGCAGCCATTTCGATCAGAGCATCGGCACGACGTTGTGCCGGCAGTCGGTCGTCGGTGGAGTCGCGCTGCTGCGAATCGGTAAATGATCTCAACGCGGTGAGGACTATCTGGCCGCCTTCTGGGTCGAGTTCACCGTCGATGCGAACCATTCCGCCCAACGTCTCAGACACATGCAGGTGACGCCGGCGGTGCAGATGCTCGGCGTCGGCCGCCGTCGCCTGCTGATCAGCAGCCTGTTTCCAGTAGTCGATGGCCCGGCGGGCGTCATTCATGGACAGACCGCTGATCGTGTCGACCAGGAACTGCTGATCACGCTCAAACGATTCATCAGAGATTTTCGAGGCCGCCAACAGCAACGACACCCGTGGCCGATCGATCTGAGCAGAGGCGTACGCCTCACGGATCCCAGGGCGCTGTCGAAGTGCCCTTGCTTCACCAACACGCCGCGACGCCTCGCCGCCCGACACACCCAACCGGTGCCGAACAAAAGCGGTAGTACTCAGATACCCGGCGTCCTCGTAGCCGCCTCCGGCATCGATTTGACCGAGGAGTTCGGCGGCGCGGGACTCGAGCATGGTGACCTCGTGACACACCCGCACATACTCATCGACCGGCCTCTCGTCCCAGCTCCCGACCGTCGGGGCTCGCATCGTCTCCATCCGTCAAACATACGGCTCAGGTGTGACACGAAACGGGCGAGATCACAAGAGTGTGTGCGCAACTTTCACAACATGTTCGGCCCCGCTGAACCTCATTCTCACCCGGCAACAGAACTCGATCCCACGATGTACCGGCTGAGCCCGGCGACGTGGCGGATTGGCACCCTGGCTTTGAGGTGAGTGCCCGCCTCTTCGTGAGTTTCGGAGAGGATCTCCGCCATCTCGTGGAGATGAGCGACAACGTCGCCACGATCGAACGGGATCAGCAACTCGAGATCTTCCGTCTCCGGCGTCAGCGCCTGGTCGACGAATGACATGAGATCCTCGAGGCCCGTCCCGGCGGCGACAGACACGACGATTGCATCAGGGTGCAGGTTGGTGAGGCGGGTAAGTGCACCGGCTGATATGACATCCACTTTGTTGAGCACCAGCTTTTCGGGGATCTGATGGGCGTTGATGGCTTCCAGAGTCTGGCGAACCGCGGCGATCTGGCGCTCTGGCTGGTCTGCCGAGGCATCGACGACGTGGAGCAAGAGGTCGGTGTCGACCGCCTCTTCGAGGGTGGACCGGAAGGATTCGACCAGTTGGTGGGGGAGGTCCCGCACGAACCCGACAGTGTCGGAGAGCAGAGCTTCGCGGCCCGACGGCAATTCGACTCGCCGGACGGTCGCATCCAATGTGGAGAAGAGTCGATCTTCGACCAGCACGTCAGAACCGGTGAGAGCGTTGAGCAGACTCGACTTCCCGGCGTTGGTGTACCCGACGATGGCGGCTGTTGGCGCCTCTGATCGCTTTCTCGCCTTGCGCTGGGTATCCCGAACAGTGGAGAGGTCCTCGAGCTCTTGCTCGAGTTGCGAAATCCGCCGCAGGACACGACGGCGATCGGTCTCGAGCTGGGTCTCGCCCGGCCCGCGAGCACCGATGCCTTTCTTGAGCCGACTCATTTCGATCCCCTTACCTCGCAGCCGGGGAAGCCGGTAACGCGACATTGCCAACTCCACCTGGGCCATGCCGGCGCGGCTGGTGGCGTGGAGGGCGAAGATGTCGAGGATGAGGGCGACGCGGTCCACAACGTCCACCTCGAAGATCTGTTGCAGGTTGCGCTGCTGGACCGGACTCAGTTCACCGTCGACGACGAGCAGGTCGATATCGAGTGCCTTGCCCAGTCCCGCCAACTCCTTCGCTTTGCCTTTGCCGAGGTAGGTGGCCGGGTCGGGGTGCGGTTTGCGCTGCGTCACGACTTCGACGACATCAGATCCTGCGGTATCGACCAGCCGCTCCATCTCGGCGAGGGAATCGTCGATGTCGGCAGCCCGAGCCCGATCGTCGAATACGGCGACCAGCAGCGCCTTCTGTCGCTCGACGTCGATGTCGGTGACGGTCGCGGTGAGGCGCTGGCGATCTCTACCGACGTGGCGGGAAGTCATGAGAAGACATTAGGTATTAGGGATTAGGTATTGGGCAGATCGGCTTCTCCTAACACCTAATGCCTAACTGCCTCTCCGGTTTGCACATCCCACAGCGCTTTGTATATCCCGTCCGCGATCGCGACAAGTTCCTCGTGCGTTCCCGATTCGGCGATGCGGCCCTGGTCGATGACGTAGATGTGATCGGCGTGGCGGATAGTGCTCAGTCGGTGGGCGATGACGAGGGTGGTGCGGTCCTGCGAGATCCGTTCGAGTGAGCGCTGGATGGCTGCTTCGGTCTCATTGTCGACCGACGATGTTGCTTCATCCAGGATGAGGATCGGGGGATCCACCAGGACTGCGCGCGCAATCGAGACACGCTGGCGCTGTCCGCCTGAGAGCTTCTGTCCTCGTTCGCCGACGATCGTCTCGTAACCCTCGGGGAGGCCAATGATGAACTCATGCGCCTCGGCGACTTCGGCGGCGTGGCGGATCTCTGCCTGCGTCGCCTCTGGCCTTCCGTAGGCGATGTTCTCAGCGACTGTGCCGTGGAACAAGAAGACGTCTTGTGAGACCAATCCGATCGCAGTGCGTAACGAGTGAAGGTGGAGGTCGCGGATGTCGTGGCCGTCAAGCGTGATCGAACCTTTGTCCACGTCGTAGAAACGAAGCAGCAGCTTTATGACCGTGGTCTTCCCCGCCCCGGTGGCTCCAACGAACGCTGTGGTCTTCCCGGCTCCCATCTCCATCGAGATTCCGTGGAGGACCGGGTAGCCCTTCCTATAGGCGAACCCGACCTGGTCGAACCTGACTGATCCGTCTACCGATTCGAGGTCCTGCTCACCAT
>JAZGIX010000206.1:0-4685 GCA_036482315.1 Acidimicrobiia bacterium
GGGAATCCACACGGACCCGCCGACCTGCGTCGAGGGATTGACGATGATCGTCGTGGGTGTCGGGCTCCGCCGAGAAGACGCGGAGACGAGGACCCTGAGCCTCGGCCGCCAGCGCGATACCCGCCGCTAGACCGCCGCCGCTGGCCGGAACCACCACATCTGCTTCGGCCACACCGGCTGCCTCGAGGTCTTCGAGAAGCTCGAGTCCGAGCACGCCCTGGCCGGCGATCGTGAGGGCATGGTCATACGGCGGAATCAGCGTTCCACCGGAATCCGCCGCAATCTCGGCAGCGATCGCCTCGCGATCTCCGGTGGCACGGTCGTAAGGAACCACCTTGGCCCCATACCCATTCGTGCTATCGAGCTTTATCTTGGGCGCATCGGCCGGCATCACAATCGTCGCCGGTATCCCGCAGTCTGCGGCGGCCGCGGCGACTCCCTGCGCATGGTTCCCGGACGAGTAGGCAACGACGCCCTGGTGGCGCACCTCCTCGTCCAGCGACAAGATGAAGTTGAGGGCGCCGCGTATCTTGAACGATCCGGTGCGTTGCAGCACCTCGGCCTTGAACCAGACGTCGCGCCCGTCGATGGTGCGCTGCAGCAAGGGCGTTCGCACGATTCTGTCGGCGATCCGACCGCGGGCAGCCAGAACATCGGAGATTGTGGGAAGAGAGCCGGACACGGCGCTGAAGAGTAGTTCCCCAATGGGCATGGCCGGCCCGTTCGAGCGGCTGATGGCTTGCCTCGGAGGGCCAGCAGGAACCCATCAACGGAAGCGAGGCCGGATTGGGATGCTTCCGGCGCTACGCTCGCCGGTCGATGCGGTTCACACTCAGAAGCGGCACCCATCCCGAGGCGCGGGCCGACGGCACGCTCCTCGCCGCGATGGGCCTACCCGGCGGCGGAGTCATCAAGATCGGATCGACCCACACATTGGTCCGACCCGGATCACCATCGGCCGCAGTTGACTTGATGCTCCCCGAGCAGGTCATTGCTAACTCCGGTCTCTCCCTGGGCAGCGCGGTCGATGTCGAGCGCGCCTCGTTGGCACCCGCCTGGCGCATCGTGATTGCAGGTGATCAGCTTCCGATCGACGGACGCCACCTCACAAGAGCGCTCACCGGTCGGCCGATCTCCACCGGCGATCGGATCCTTATCGCCGCCGGCTACGGACCCGAGGAAGGTGATCCGGATCCGATCGACATCGTCGCCGTCGAGCCCGATGAAGCCGCGATGGTTGCTCAAACAACCGTGTTCGTCACCGAAGCCGAATCGAAAACTTCGCCGCTCACAAGCCACAGCAAAGGACGAGTTCAAGGCGACGGCCCCACCACCTCGGACGCCCTCCTCGCCGGGCTGGATACGGAGCTCGAGACAATGACGTCGTGGATCTCCCTCCTCACTTCAGCCGAGCACCTACCCGAAGCATGGGGGCTCCCCCGGGTAGCCGGCATCCTCCTCGAAGGACCGGTCGGCTGCGGCAAATCGGAGCTGGTGGTGGCCGCCGCCGGGCGTGCCGGGGCCATCGTCGAGGAGGTGATCGTCGATCTGGTCTTCAAGCCGGAGCGACTGGTCGATGTCTTGGATAAGGCCGTGAAGACCACATCCACACCTGCGGTGCTCTTCGTAGACCGGATCGAGGCGGTGGCCGGAGACGATGCGATGTTCCGCAATCAGGTCGCGGCCATCATGCGGTGGTTCTTCGACGCCGTGGCCGAGCGCGATCGACTGGCCTGCGTCCTCGGCGTCTCCTCCCGGGCCGCTCTGGACGACGCGGTAGCCGCCTCACCGCTATTGCCCCGAACCCTCACCGTCCCCCCACCCAACCTGGAGAGACGAGCCCTGCTGTTCGAGGCGGCCCTCAGGAGGGTGCCTTCATCGGATCTCGACTTTGAAGCCCTGGCCGCGAGAACGGCCGGATTCTCGGGCGCCGACGTCGTCTCGTCCGTCGTACACGCGTCGGCGCTCTCCGCCGGATCGGGACACCCGGTCAGCATGGACACCCTGCTCGAGGCCGCCGCCGACACCACCCCAAGCCTCGGTTCGATGCCGACCGGAGAACTCCCCTCCTACGGATTCGAGCAGGTGGCAAACCTCACCGAGGTGAAGCAGCGGTTGACCGAGGCCGTCATCTGGCCGATAACCGATCCCGAGCGATTCGACCGTCTTGGAATCGATCCACCGCGGGGCCTTTTGTTATTTGGCCCGCCGGGCACCGGCAAAACGTACGTCGTCAGAGCATTGGCTCACGAGTCTGGGGCCGCTTTCTTCCCTGTGAAAGGCGCCGAACTCCTGGACAAGTTCGTCGGCGAGTCGGAGCGGGGCGTACGCGAAGTGTTCGCCCGGGCCCGTGCCGCCTCGCCTGCGATCATCTTCTTCGACGAGATCGACGCACTTGCTCCGATCCGGGGACGTTCAACGAACTCGGTAACCGACAGCGTCGTGGCAGCACTCCTGACGGAGATGGACGGCGTATCCGAACGTGGCGACGTGGTCGTCATCGGTGCCACCAACCGCAAGGACCTCATCGATTCGGCGTTGCTGCGTCCGGGACGGTTGGAAACACATCTGGAACTCGGGTTGCCCGCGACCTCTGCCAGACGCGCCCTGCTCGGCATCACCGATGTTCCATTCACCAAAGAGGTCGATCTCGATGAACTCGCGGAACAAACCGAAGGCTTCTCCTTCGCCGATGTCACCGGACTGCTGCGTGAGGCCGCGCTGGCGGCGCTCCGAGCGGATTCGTCAGCGCCGGCGGTAGGGATCGACCACCTGGCGCAGGCGCTGCGCCAGATCAGGGGTTAGGGGTTAGGAGTTAGGAAGAATCTGCTCGACCTAATACCTGATACCTAATACCTAATCCCTTCTTCTTACACTCTCCCGGTGACTCAGAAGCTCTTCGGCGCGGTCATGTTTTTGTCCCTCCTCTTCGTCGCCTGTGGCGGCAGTTCGATCTCGATCACCGATGTCGAACCTCTCGAGCCCACGAGCCCCGAGGCCATCCAGGCGCTGCTCGCCGGCTCCGAACGGCCGGTCGTACTCAACGTCTGGGCATCATGGTGCGGTCCATGCCGCTCCGAGGCCCCTCTTCTGCGGGCGGCGAATGAGGAGTTCGACGAGACGGTCCGCTTCATCGGGATCGACGTCCGCGACTCCCAAGACGGCGCACGAACCTTCATCGCCGAATTCGGTTTGAACGGGTTCACCCACTTCTTCGACAGCAGCGGTTCGGTCCCGGCGGCGCTTCGGGGCTTTGGGGTCCCCCTGACCTTCTTCTTCGCCCCGGGCGGCGAGTTGGTCCACCTCCACAGCGGCGTGATCGACGAGCGAACACTCGCTCTCCAAATCGACGAGTTGCTCCGGCGCTGATGCCCCGACCGGCAGCATCTTCCGTTCCAGGGACGTGGCGTGACGTCCCCGACACTCGGCTAGCTGGGGTCTGATGGAATTCACACTGCTCGGATCGGTGGCGATCGCAGTGCTGGTCATGTACGGCATCCTGTGGTTCGAAGGTGGACGAACCAACGCCGCCGACTGCACCCGGGACGTATGGGACGCCCTGGTCTCGGCAGCGGTGGTCGGGGTGGTGATCGGTCGACTCACGGCGATGATCAGCGCCGGCACCAACCCGGTCGCACACCCCAGGGACATCCTCATCGTGCGGGCCGGTGTCGACACGATCGCGGCCTCGATGTCGGCCGTGGCCACGTATGTCGTCCTGACCCGCAAGGACCCCTGGTGGCTGGCCGATGCGGCTGCGCCGGCCGCGATCGCGGGTCTCGCCGGTTGGCACGGCGGATGCGTCGTGCGCGACGCCTGCCTCGGCACCCCGAGCGATCTCCCGTGGGCCGTCGCTCAAGCGGGAAGCGTCGTTTCGCGCCACCCGGTCGAGATCTACACCGCGCTGCTATTGCTCGTGACCGTCGGCCTGCTCGTATGGTGGAAACGACACCGTCCCCGGCCCGGAGTCATCGCCGCAATAGCCGTCGCTGCGGCGGCTACAGCAAGATTGATAACCGAACCCCTGCGACCGGGCTTGGGCGGAAATCTGGTTGGGTGGTACTCCATCGCTGCCGTCGCCGCCCTGAGCGTCGCCGCACTGCGACTCAGGCGAAGCAGCCGACGACACCCGATCTAGGCCGCATCCCGCATCAGGTGCCCGACGCGCCCACCATGCTCTGAACTGACCCAGGTCGAGACCCCCGATACCCGACAAGAGGCGATCCTCGGTATCGGGTATCGGGTATCGGGTATCGGGCATCGGGCATCGGGCTCCGCCAGACTCGGTTTGGAACGCGCCGTCTTACACTCCGCCTCCCATGACGTCGCCTACCGTCTCGCTGCGCTCGATTGGGGTACGTAAGCCCGGATCGCTGCTTCTGCGCTCGATCGACCTCGACCTGCCCGCGGGATCCGCCACCGCCCTCTTCGGATCCAACGGATCCGGCAAGACGACGCTCGTGCGGGTCGTTGCGACGCTGCTGCGCCCCTCGAGCGGGAGAGGCTCGGTCCTCGGAGCAGCACTCGGGACCGTCGAAGCGGACTCCGTCCGTAGGCAAATCGGCCTGATCGGGCACGAACCGGCCCTGTACCCGAACCTGACACTCGCCGAGAACGCCGAACTGGCGGCATCCGTCGCACTTGGACGTCCGGCACGATCCGAGGCGCGCCACGCCCTGGAGCAG
>JAZGIX010000207.1:0-3017 GCA_036482315.1 Acidimicrobiia bacterium
CGTTCCGGCTCGGCCGTGGAGAAACGACTTCAGCCGACGCCGAAATCGACTCCTCACAGCGACTCGGGTCAATTGAGTAGAGGTATCCCGTTCGGCTCGGTGGGCGGGGTCCGTCTCGTCGTCGGCCCTTCGTGGCTGGTGATGCTCCCGCTGATCTCTGTCGCCATATTTGCCGGCATTGAGCCGGAAACCGGTTCGACCTCGACCCGACTGGTGGTTGCAACCGGCGGCTCGCTACTCCTTTGGGTCAGCGTCGTGGTGCACGAATTGGGGCATGCCGCGGCGGCGCGGCGCCACGGCGTCGATGTGCGGCGGGTGGTCGTGCTTCTGGCCGGCGGGTGCTCCGAGATGGATCTGGACACCGCCCGACCCGATCAGGAGTGGGCGGTGGCGATCGCCGGCCCGATCTCGTCGGGTCTTCTGGGCGCAGTACTGGCCGTGGCGGCAGTGGCGGCACCGGCGACCGCGGGCTTGGACAGCACCTTGATGTTGCTGGCGGTCATCAACGGTGGAGTCGCCGCGTTCAATCTGCTTCCGGCATTTCCGCTCGATGGCGGGAGGATGCTCCGTTCCGTCCTGGTGCGCCGGGGGCACTCGCCAATTGGTGCCGAGCGCTCCGCCACCAGGGTGGGGTTCGTCTTGGGTGGCGGCATTGCGGTTGTCGGTATAGGGATGTCGATCGCCGGTTCGGCTGCTTCGCTGGTGATGGTCCCCGGCGGGGTGCTGCTCCTGGGCCTGGCAGTTGCTGCGGCCCGGAGATCGCCGTCCCAAGAACCGGCTGAAGAAATCTGATACAAATCGACTCAAGTTGAGACCTCTGGTCTGGCAGTTGGGTGGGGAGACTGCTATCGTTGGCAGTCGCAATCACAGAGTGCCAGGAGTCTGTTGAGCGTGAAGATGCGCTGCAGCGGGCTCCTCCTAGTCCCATTAGGAGGGAGATTCTCTCGATGAAATTGCAACCGTTGGGCGACCGCGTGGTCGTAAAGCCCAAGGACGAAGACGAGGCCAGGACCCCAAGCGGGCTGGTCATCCCGGATACCGCCAAGGAAAAGCCGCAGCTGGGCGAGGTTCTCGCCGTAGGCCCAGGTGAATTCCAGGACGGAGAGCGGGTTCCCATGGACATCGATAAGGGCGACGTTGTCGTCTACTCGAAGTACGGGGGAACCGAAGTCAAGTACGACGGTGAGGACTACCTCATCTTGTCGTCACGCGACGTGCTCGCCGTCATCCGCTGAGGCCTGAGGAGGAATCGACTCAATGGCAGCAAAGGAACTTCAATTCAATGAGGAAGCCCGTAGGGCCCTCGAGGCCGGCGTAGACAAGCTGGCCAACGTGATCAAGGTGACACTCGGCCCCAAGGGTCGCAACGTCGTCTTGGAGAAGAAGTGGGGCTCACCCACTATCACCAACGACGGGTACACGATCGCCAAGGAGATCGAGGTCGACGACCCGTTCGAGAACATGGGTGCACAGCTCGCCAAGGAGGTTGCCACCAAGACGAATGACGTCGCAGGTGACGGCACCACCACGGCCACCGTGCTCGCCCAGGCGATGGTCCATGAGGGCCTCCGCAACGTTGCCGCCGGTGCAAATCCGATGGAGCTGCGTCGCGGTATCGCGGATGCGGTCGAAAAGGTCGTGGAGTCCATTCAGGACAGCTCCCAGGCGATCAAGTCGTCCGACAAGGAGAAGATCGCGTTCGTCGCTGCGAACTCTGCCGCCGATCCGGCGGTGGGTGAGAAGTTGGCCGAGGCTATGGCCAAGGTCGGCGGCGAGGGCGTCATCACCGTCGAAGACAGCCAGACGTTCGGCATCGATCTCGAATTCACGGAGGGGATGCAGTTCGACAAGGGCTTCATCTCGCCGTACTTCATCACCGATGCAGACCGTCAGGAGGCCGTCCTCGAAGACGCGTACATCCTTGTGGTGAACCAGAAGATCACTTCGGTGCAGGATCTGCTCCCGGTGCTCGAGAAGGTCATGCAAGGTGGCAAGCCGCTGATGGTGATCGCCGAGGATCTCGAAGGGGAGGCTCTGGCCACCCTCGTCGTGAACAAGATCCGCGGCACCTTCCCGTCGGTGGCCGTAAAGGCGCCGGGATTCGGTGAGCGACGCAAGGCCATGCTCCAGGACATCGCAATCCTCACGGGTGCCACGGTGATCTCGGAAGAGGTCGGGCTCAAGCTCGATGGAGTGACTGTTGACATGCTCGGCAAGGCCCGCAAGGTCGTTGTCAGCAAGGACGACACCACGATCGTCGAAGGCGACGGCACCAAGGCTGATGTCGAGGCACGGATCAAGCAGATCCGCCGCGAGATCGAAAACTCCGACTCCGACTGGGATCGCGAGAAGCTCAACGAGCGCCTCGCCAAGCTGGCCGGCGGCGTAGCCGTCATCAAGGTCGGCGCAGCCACCGAGGTGGAGCTCAAGGAGAAGAAGCATCGCATCGAGGACGCCATTCAGGCGACCAAGGCTGCGGTCGAAGAGGGAATCGTCGCCGGCGGCGGCGTTGCCCTGCTTCGTGCCCAGGACCTAGTCGAGAAGATGCGCGGCGGAACCGACGACGAGAAGACCGGACGTGCTCTGGTCATCAAGGCGCTCGAAGAGCCCATTCGTCAGATCGCGTACAACGCCGGTTATGAAGGCGGAGTCATCGTGGAAAAGGTCCGCGAGCTCACCGGGAACATGGGCTTCAACGCCGCTACCGGCGAGTACGAAGACCTGATCAAGTCCGGTATCGCCGATCCGGCCAAGGTGACCCGTTCGACGGTGCAGAACGCGGCGTCGATCGCCGCAATGCTCATCACGACCGAGGCGCTGATCGCCGAGATGAAGGAAGACAAGCCCCTGCCGGCCATGCCGGATCCAGGCGGAATGGACTTCTAATCGCGACCTGATCGCGTTTAATGCCGTAAGGGGCGGGTTTCACGACCCGCCCCTTACGCGCGTCTCGGAGCAATTAGCAATTAGCAATTAGCAAGAGAGAATCACTCCCCCCTCGAGGGGGAGTCAATCGA
>JAZGIX010000208.1:0-2240 GCA_036482315.1 Acidimicrobiia bacterium
CCAGTAACCAGAAACCAGTAACCAGTAACCAGTAACCAGTAACCAGTAACCAGTAACCAGTAACCAGTAACCAGTAACCAGTAACCAGTAACCAGTAACCAGTAACCAGTAACCAGTAACCAGAGAAGATTGCTCGATCCCCTCTTGCTGGATACTGGGTACTGGCTACCCGGACCTCACCTGGGAGCACCGCCCTGTGAGCAATGCTTGGACCTGCTTGTCCTACGGCTTCTTCTTCCGGGCGATCCGGCGCTCGGAATCGGTCAGGTGGCGCTTGCGGATGCGGATGGCGGTCGGGGTCACTTCCACCAGTTCGTCTTCGGCGATCCACTCGATGGCGGTTTCGAGCGTCGGAATCCGTGGTGGTGACAGCTTGACGGCTTCGTCGTGGCTGTGGGTGCGGATGTTGTTGAGTTCCTTGGCCTTGGTGGGGTTGACCACCATCTCTTCGGGTCGGGACGCCTCGCCGATGATCATCCCCTCGTACACGTTTTCGCCGAGGCCGATGAACATCTCGCCTCGTAGCTGGAGATTGTCGAGGGCGAATCCGGTGGAGGTGCCGGATCGGTCGGCCATCATCGCTCCGCCGACTCGCGGCGGAAGATCGCCGGCCCACGGCTGCCATCCGTCGTGATGCTGGTGCACCAGGGCGGTTCCTCTGGTAGAGGTCATCAAGAGTGATCTGAGTCCGATCAAGCCTCGGGCCGGTGCGGACACGGTCACGATGGTTCGCCCGGTGTCGCCCAGCCGCATGTCGGTCACCCGGCCCTTGCGGGTGGAGATCGACTGGGTCACGGTGCCGACGTGATCGGTGGGGATGTCGATCACCGCCCGCTCGACCGGCTCATGGGTCACTCCATCGATGACCTTGACCAGCACCTCGGGCTGGCTCACCTGGAGCTCGAACCCCTCGCGCCGCATCGTCTCGATGAGCACGGCCAACTGCAATTCGCCTCGACCCGCGACCTCGATGACATCGGGCGAACTGGTGGCACCGATACGGATGCTGACATTGCCTCGAACTTCCTTGTCGAGGCGCTCCTTGATCTGGCGGGAGGTGAGGTGAGTGCCGGCGCGACCGGCTAGCGGAGAAGTGTTGACGCCGAAGGTCATCCGCAGCACCGGCTCATCGACGTTGAGCCTCGGCAGCGGCACCGGGTTGTCGGGGTCGGCGAAGGTGTCGCCGATCTCCACGCTGGGGAATCCGGCGACGACGAAGAGGTCGCCGGCTTGGCGTTCTTCGACTTCGTTGCGGTCGAGCCCCTCGAACCCGAGCAGTTGGGTGAGTCGACGTCGGGTCGGTGGCTCCTCGATGTTCGAATGGCACAGGGCGACGCTCTCTCCGGCCCGGAGAGTGCCTTGCACAACCCGTCCGATGGCGAGACGTCCCAGATAGTCGGAGGCGTCGAGATTGGTGACGATGGCCTGCAGGGGGGCTGCGGGGTCGCCTTCGGGTGGGGGGATGGTCTCGACGATGGCATCGAGGAGTGCGCTGAGGTCGTCGTCCTCTGCGGGCATGCCGATGCCCGAAACCGAACGACCCATGCGGGCGATGGAGGACACGATCGGGAACTCGATGTGGTCCTCGCCGGCGTCGAGATCGAAGAACAGTTGGTAGACCTCGTCGACCACCTCATTGGACCGGGCGTCGCTGCGGTCCACCTTGTTCACCACCACCACCGCGGGGAGATTCCGTTCCAACGCCTTGGACAACACGTATCGGGTCTGGGGCATCGGACCCTCGGCGGCATCCACCAGCAGGACGATCCCATCGACCAACTCGAGTGCACGTTCTACCTCACCACCGAAGTCGGCATGGCCGGGGGTATCGACCAGGTTGATTCGTGTTCCCTTCCACTCGACCGAGGCAGCCTTGGCGAGGATGGTGATGCCTCGTTCGCGCTCCTGGTCGTTGGAGTCCATCACCCGGTCTACGACCACCTCGTGGTCCGAGAACACCCCGGTAGCGCGCAGCATCGCATCGACCAAGGTGGTCTTGCCATGGTCGACGTGCGCGACGAGCGCAACATTGCGAAAAGAAGGGGGAGTCACAGCACCAGGAATGGTAACGATCAGCGGCATCAGGGCGAATCGCGGGCCGTCTGCGACCTGAAGGAGGACTACCCCCCTGGAGTGATCTGTCGCGTTTAGTGCCCGACGGTTGGTTGGATCACTCTCCCCTCTGGGGGGAGTCAATCGGTACGAGACAGCGCCGCCGGAGGCGGCTCGAACATGCGGAG
>JAZGIX010000209.1:0-2756 GCA_036482315.1 Acidimicrobiia bacterium
TAGCATCAGGCACGACAGAACGAAGGAATGTCGAATGTCTTCAGTCATCGTCGGAATCGCACGCACCCCGCTCGGTCGCTTCGGGGGTGTTTTCAGACCGCTGCAGGCGGTGGAACTCGGCGCCGTCTCCATTCGAGCAGCGCTCGAACGGTCCGGTGTCGAAGCAACCCAGATCGACGAAACGCTGTTCGGACACGTCCTCCAGGCCGGCACCGGGCAGATCACGGCCCGGCAGGCCGCCACCAAAGCGGGGGTACCTATGACGGTGCCGGCCACAACGATCAACAAGGTGTGCCTGTCCGGCATGACCTCGATCGCCATGGCCGACAGAAACATCCGCCTCGGCGAAGCCACCTTCGTCGTGGCCGGCGGGATGGAATCGATGACCATTGCCCCATACGTCCTCCCCGACGGGCGCTACGGATCCGGGATGGGCGATGCCACCATCGTCGATTCGATGACCCACGACGGTCTGTGGTGTTCATTCGACCAATGCACGATGGGCGAGTCGTCCGACATGAAGAACGAGAAGCTCGGAATCGGGCGCGAAGAGCAGGACGAGTGGTCGGTCGCGAGCCACCGCCGCGCCGCAAAGGCCACCGACGACGGACTCCTGGTCGACGAGATCACACCGGTTCTGATCCCGCAGCGCAAAGGTGATCCGCTCGCAGTGATCGAAGACGAAGGAATTCGTCGCGAAACCACGATGGACACCCTCGGCAAGCTCCGCCCGGCCTTCCGTGCTGATGGAACCATCACGGCCGGCAATGCGTCGCAGATCTCCGACGGCGCAGCCGCCGTCATCGTCGCCGATGAGGCCGCCGCCGATGCAGCCGGACTTCCGGTGCTCGCCCGGATCATCTCTTACGGACAAATCGGCGGTCCGGATGCCTCTCTGCATGAGCGGCCGGCCGAGGCGTTGAGAGTTGCTTTGAAGCGCGCCTCGATGTCGGCCTCCGATCTCGAAGTAGTCGAGATCAACGAGGCCTTTGCTGCGGTGTCTCTATGGTCGGCGCGGATGCTCGACCTCGACCACGACAAGGTGAACGTCAACGGCGGAGCGGTGGCGTTGGGACACCCGCTCGGAGCGACCGGGGCGCGAATCACGGTCAGCCTCATCAACGCACTGCGAGCCCGTGGCGGCGGCGTCGGCGCCGCGTCGCTGTGCGGTGGCGGCGGACAAGGCGATGCCCTCGTACTCGAGGTCACCGGATGAGCGCTCCAGACCACAACCTCGGGCTCGATCTCGCCCGAGTAACTGAGGCGGCCGCAATGGCGGCCGGCCGTTGGCAGGGCCGCGGCGACAAGGACGCGGTCGATCAAGCAGCGGTCGATGCGATGCGAGCCATCCTCGGGACCGTGGACATGGACGGCATCGTGATCATCGGCGAAGGCGAGAAGGACGAAGCTCCGATGCTCTTCAACGGTGAAAGGGTCGGAAACGGTGAACCTCCACTCGTTGACGTGGCCGTCGATCCCGTGGACGGAACCCGCCTCACTGCTGAGGGCATGCCGGGAGCACTTGCGGTGCTGGCACTCGCCGAGCGCGGTTCGATGTATGCGCCCGGCAACCTGGTCTACATGGACAAGATCGCAGTCGGCGAGGACGCCGCCAGCGTCATAGATCTCGATGCCCCTATTGCCGACAACCTCGCCAAGGTTGCCAAGGCAAAAGGGAAGGACGTCGACGACCTCACCGCCATCATCCTCAACCGACCCCGTAACTCGGGTTATATCGAGGAGGTACGTCGAGCCGGAGCGCGCATCCGTCTGATCCGCGACGGCGACATCTCCGGGGCGATCTCGACCGCCGTCGAAGACAGTGGGATCGACATCTTGATCGGGGTCGGAGGATCGCCAGAGGCGGTGACGGCCGCTTGCGCATTGATAGCCCTGGGCGGAGAGATGCAATGCCGCCTGTGGCCACGAGATGACTCAGAGAAGGACTACGCCAAGGATGCCGGGCTCGATCTCACTGAAGTGATCGGCCTACGCCAATTGGTCGATTCCGACGACGTGTTCTTCGCCGCGACCGGTGTCACGACAGGTGAGTTGCTCGATGGTGTGCGCTACCTGCCGGATGGTGCCGAGACCCATACCGTCGTGATGCGAGGCAAGACCGGCACCATCAGATTCATGCACGCCCGACACCGGTTCGATCGGCTCTCGACCTTGACCCACATCTACGACGGGTCGATGGACTCCAGCCACGAGTCGTAATCCGCAGCCACAACCGGCCAGGCGAATTGGTCGACACTGGATCGCACGACGACACACATCTCGTGGGTATCGGATACCGAGTCCAGCGCCGCAGCGAGTAACCCGATCGCACCATCTTCAGACCGATACAGCATTCGATCGGCGAACTCGTCGGGTATTCGTTCGGGGTAGACCAGTCGGTCGGGAAGGATCGGAAACGCCCCGGCGGCCATCCCCTCGACGACGGACACCCCGAAAAACTCCTGGAGGGCGGTGCTCATGATGACCGTCGATCGGTCGAGAACATCCAGGTACTGCTCCCGGTCGAGATAGTCGTCCACGATGACGAGCTCGCCGAGCGCCGCGATCGACTCGTCGTGGTCGGGCCGCTGCTTGACAAACCTCTCGCCGGTGAGGGCGACCCTGAAGTCGACTCCTTCGGAAGCGACCCGTCCCACCACCCGGATAAAGAACGCCGGATCCTTGTCCGGGTCCCAACGATGATTCCACAGGACGAGCGGTGGATCGTCCTTGCGGCTCGAAGCGATCCGGTCGAG
>JAZGIX010000210.1:0-2056 GCA_036482315.1 Acidimicrobiia bacterium
TAGCACTGGCTGATACACGACTCGATGAGACCGACTGTCTCGTCGAGATCGCGGGCCATCGCTTCGGCGGCTTCGATGTCGTCCAGTCCCGCATCGCGCTCATCCAAGAAAAGGGCCCGCACAAAACCCAACTTATTGAGCGAGGAGATTCTCATGGAGGTGTTATCGCGGCGATCTCCTTCTTCCCCCAGCCTGCGGTACGCCGCGGCTGCGCTCTCCATGTCGAACAGGAACTGATGCGCCTGCCCCAGTGCCTCCAGCGCTCGGCGCATCAGGTCCGACGACGTGTTGTCGTCCATGTGGTCTAGCGCAGTCTGGAGTCGATCGATGGCCGAGTGAACTGCGTAGTCGCGTGCTGCTTTCTCTCCGGCCAAGACGAGGTATGGAACGGCCCGATCCCAATCACGAGCCTTCGACAGATGAGCGGCTAGGTCCTCTATGCGCCCCGGCTGAGTCCTCTCCAGAAAATCCGCTATCGCGGCGTGTAGCCGGGTGCGTTGCTTGAGGAGGACCGTCTCGTAGGTGGCTTCTTGGAGCAAAGCATGACGGAATCGAAAGAGTCGCTTCGGGATCCGGGTGACCTCGATGATCAGCTCCCGCCGCTGCAGGTCAATAAGGCCGTCGTCGATGCCCGATAGGTCGGGGAGGCACGCCGCGAGTTCGTCGTAACGGAACTCACGGCCGACGATGCTGGCCGCCTGAGCGATGTGGCGGCCCCTCTCGTCGAGCGCGTCGAGGCGGGTGGTCAGAACGGCTGCGAGGTTCTCCGGGACCGTGATGTTCGCAACGTTTTCGGTGCCGGTCCACTGCTCGCCGTCGTGGACCACCAACTCGCGATCTATCAGTGAACGGATGACTTCCTCCACGAAGAAGGGATTGCCCTCTGATTTGGCGAGTATCTCGGCTCTCATGGGCTCGGGCAGCCCGTCGACGGCCAGCAGGTGTGCGATGAGTTCGCGTGTGGCGGCCTCCGGCAGCGGCTCGAGGACCAGGTCGGTGTAGGCGTGTGCGAAGTCACGTGCGGCGGTCTCGTGGATCTCCCATGAACCTTCTTGTCGGCGGGGGCGGAAGAGCAGCACGAGCAGCAGCCGGGTTGTGGCGGCGGCGGAGAGGAGTTCGCGGACGAGATCGAGGGAGGCCGGATCGGCCCAATGCAGGTCTTCGAATACGAGCACTACTGCCTCGTTGGCGGCAATTCCGGCGACGAGTTCGATGATGGAGCGAAACGCCTCAGACCTCAGCTGCGGCGGTTCCAGATACTCGAGCCGGTGCTGGTGTTCTTCGGGGAGATCTACGTCGAGAATCCATGCCAGGAACGGAGTGATCGAGTCCGCCCGGCCGGGCACCACCCTGGCAACGGCACCGTCGATCAGTCGCCAAGCTTCAGCGGGAGATTCATTGCCGGTCAGTCCGCAGATGGATTGGACGATCCTCCTTGCGGGAGCATATGGCGTGGCTGTCTCATAGGAGAGGGACCTGCCTTCATGCCAATGAATGCCCCCTTGGTCCATTGCGTGAGCGCGCGCCTCGGCCACCAGGCGGGATTTACCGAGTCCGGCCTCGCCGACGACCGAAACGATTCCACCTTTGCCGGACGCACTACCAGCGATGGCCGACTTCAGCTGATCGAGTTCTGCCGACCGACCGACGAGCGGTGACCGCAGACCGTCGATGCCCCGTCGAGTCTCGGGGCGGGGGAGCGCCTTGATCACACGGAAGGCGGGTACCGGCTCGGACTTTCCCTTGACCTCGATCCCGCCCAGGTCTTCGAACTCGAACAGCTTGTCGACGAGTCTCCGGGTGTCGGCAGCTATCTGAACGGTGCCCGGCTGGGCGGTCGATTCCATTCGGGCTGCGGTGTTGACGGCGTCGCCCATGGCCGTGTACTCCACCCGAAGGTCGGATCCGACCGCGCCGACTACGACCAGGCCGGTGTTGATGCCGACCCGAACGTCGATGTCCAGGCCCCACTCGCGCTTGACCTCTGCCTTGTAGGGCTCGATCGCTTCGAGAATCTCGAGTCCGGCGCGGACTGCTCGCTCTGGGTCGTCTTCGT
>JAZGIX010000211.1:0-2080 GCA_036482315.1 Acidimicrobiia bacterium
GGACCGAACCTTGGATGGTGTTGACCAGTCTGAACTTCTGATGGGGAAGTCGGAGAAATCCGCTCGAGAGTCCATTGTCATCTACGTCAGCAACGAACTTTTCGGTGTGAAGTGGCACAACTGGAAGATGCTTCTCAAGGATCTCGATGAACAGAGTTATGCGGTCAGAACGCTTGCCTACCCGACGTTCTACAATCAGGTAGTCGATCCGAAGGAAGAGCACCCCGAGGTGAGAAAACACCGCTGGGTGCGGTGCATCGGTGCCCGCAGCAGGAGGTTGGTGAGATATGCAGGCTAGATCCGACACCGCTTCCTGACTTCGAAAGGGCCCCGCAGCGCCAAAATCGATTTCCTGCTCCGCAAGGGCGCGTGCCTGGATGCGGTCGAGATCAAGCCAGCTCCTCGATGATCTCCTCCCGCCACTCGATGACATTCATCTCGATGACGGCGAAGCCGACGATCCAGACGAACTCGTCCCAGACATAGACCCACTGGCTCCGGTACGCCCAGTAGGCCATGACGAGAATGAGCGTTCCGTAGAGCAGGACCTTCGAGATGTTCACGGCTCGCATCAGTTTTCCGCCGACGATGTCGCGATCCTGGAGGCGCACCTCGACCTCGATGCCGAGGATGATGAGGAGCCAGACGCTGAGCTCGATCACGTCGACCCAGGCGAGCTGCTTCTCGATGTTCAGCCCGTCGGCGTCGGTGACCACCGATTCGACGATCACCTGGTAGTACTCGTTGGCGCTGGAGAGCTCGGCACAGTTGTGGCTGTCGATCGTCGTGTATTTCATGTTGTACGCGAACGAGACGTCCTGATCGGCGATCTCGCAGAGGCTGGTGACGCCGGGGAGAACGGTCACCTTCCGCTCGAGGTCGACCGCGTTTACCGCGTAGGCGTAGAGCGTGTGAGCGAGGAGGACGAAGGCGACGATGCCGGAGGCAAGGAGCGCCCGCTCGACCCTGGGCGTGAAGGCCTCGTCCGGCAGGGCATTCGTCTCGAGCTCGAACACCGCCAGCAGCACGAACCAGGCGAATTCCTCGAGGCTGGCGGCGAACGCGGAGGCCCACTCGAGGAAGGTGCCGCCGGCACGCAGGGCGTGGGCCGCGATGACCCACTCCTCCCAGAAGTAGTAGCCGAAGTTGATCAGCAGCAGTGAGTAGACGGTCCACTTGATCCAGCTCCGGTACTCGAAGAGCTTGCGGAGAAACCTGTCCTTTATCGAAGTGGGCTGGGCCTGGGTCACGTGATCCTCCGTCCGAGGCCCTCGATCAGGGAGAAGTAGACCGCCTGGCCGAGGTTCATGCGGGTCACCGTATGCCGGTGGGATCCCTTCATGGAGTAGTAGTCGGCCCTCGGATCGTCGTCAAACAGCGCACAATCGTTGAGCCGTTGGCGCCGGATGGAGACGAAATCGGCGACCAGAATGCCGACGACCGGGGCGTAGAGCGTGCCGTTGTAGGCCAGGAAATTGCTCCCCATCCCGACCATCTCGTCAGGCCAGAAGACGAACGGCATGCATGGCGCGAGCGACCAGAGCACCAGGGGCATCGTGGTGGCCACTCATTCTGATCCCTCGACTCACTCGTTTCGCTCGTTCAGTGGGGACGACGTCGGCGCGTCGCTCGCCTTCCGATCGCGGGCGTCCTTCAGGAACTCGCTCTCCTCTGTCGTCGTTTGCGGAAGGTCGTCGCTGATCTCGTACCACGGCACCTTGCTCTCGATCCCGCTGTGCTCCCAGGTCGGCGGCCAGTCCTCCGGGTGATCGAGGGTTCCCACCCCAACCGCCGGTCCTGTGTCACCGTCGTACAGAAAGGCGATCGGCGTTCCACACTCCGGACAGAACCCTCGAGTGGCGATTTCGGAGGACCGGTAGTACCGCGGCTCGCCGCGAGTGAACTTGAACGCATCCCCCTCAAAGTCGGCAAAAACGAGAAAAAGACCTCCGGAGGCCTTCTGACACATCCGGCAATGACAGAACCCGACCAGCTCGGGCGCTTGAGTGGATTCATAACGGATGGCCCCACAGAGGCACCCGCCAGTCACTGGAATATGAGGTTTAACAACCATCTCTCA
>JAZGIX010000212.1:0-6950 GCA_036482315.1 Acidimicrobiia bacterium
AGGCCGAGGCGGTGTCCGCAATCCAGTCGCCGAGTTCGGAGACGAGATTGACCGCCGCCGGCTGAAGGTCGTTGCCCAGTGGGGCGCGGTCGCGCAAGGAACCGGGCAGGTGTTGCGCTTCGATCCCGGGTCCGATCGGACCGTCGAGTTCGTCCCAGCGGCGATACACGGAGGGTGTAGCCAGTTCGAACGGCGGCACCACGATCGCGATCGCAAAGTCGTCGACGGATTCCAGCCGTGTCACCTCGTCTCCGATTCCTTCGAGGATCGCCGTCCCGCCCGCCAGGCAGAACGGAACGTCGGTACCCAAATCGGCGGCCGCGGCCGCTGCCTCGTCGGGTGAGCGACCGAAGACCTCGGCTCCCAGTGCCAGTCCGAGAGCAGCGTCGGCGCTGCCGCCCCCGAGTCCGGCGGTGACCGCGATCGACTTGTCCAATTCGAGCCGGATCGCCGGACGGGAACCGGCGCGCATCGCAGCCACTGCCCTCCATGCGAGGTTGTCCTGGTCGGCCGCCAGATCTGCCCCACGGAGAACGAACTCGTCCTCACCTTCGACGACTTCGAGCGACATCTCGTCGGTCCACTCGACGGACTGGACCAACGACCGGATCGGGTGCATCCCATCGGGGCGCGGCGTCCGGATACGAAGGCTCAGGTTCACCTTGGCGAAGGCGCGCCCTTTCATTGGATGGCCGCCAATCGAAGGTAGTCGTCGGGATACAACTGTTCTGCCCGGCGCGTCGGATCGATCCCTGCCTGTTCGATCTCGCCGGAAGTGAACCGGTCGCGTAGCGACGAACGAACCATCTTGCGTCGCTGCCCGAAGGCAACACCGGCGAGCACGATGGCTCGTTCCGCCAGCGGGTCTGGCTCGATCCGATCGATCACGGCAACCGTGGATTCCACCTTGGGACGAGGCACGAAGAGATGGGGAGCAACATGAAGCGCCACTTCGATGGTCCCGTGCAGGGCGACCACCACCGACGGCACCCCGTAATCGCGTGAGCCAGGATCGGCGGCGAAACGTTGAATCGCCTCGCGTTGCAGCATCACGACGACCCGGTCCACTGCCGGGACGTGGCGAAGAACGTCGAGGACGATGGGAGTTCCGACGTTGTATGGAAGGTTGGCTACCAATGACCAGCCGTTCCCCGGCAGCTCCGCCTCGAAATCGATGCCTGCCGCGTCTGCGAATCGAACGTCGGCACGGTCTCCGACCGTTTCCTCGAGCACCGGGCGCAGCGCTTCGTCGATCTCATATGCGATCACGGCTGCACCGACATCGGCAAGAGCCCTCGTCAGGGTCCCGGCACCGGCACCGATCTCGAGCACCTTCGATCCCGGCCCCACGCCGGACACATCGACGATCTTGCGGACCACATTTGGCTCCGCCAGGAAGTGCTGCCCCAGCGACTTGCGAAGCCGCACGCCGTGGCGCTCGAGCAGTGCGACGGTCTCGGCTCTTCCGAGCGGCTCACCCACGAAACACCCGCTCGGCGGCAGCGGTAGTGAGCCGAGCCACTTCATCGACAGGCACCCCCCACACCTCTGCCAGCGCAGCACCGACCCGAACGACGTTCGCCGGCTCGTTGGGCAGCGCTCGGTCGGGCGGTGGTGTCAGGTAAGGCGTGTCCGTCTCGACCATCGTGCGCTCCCGCGGAACGACGGCCGCTGCTCGACGAACCGTGTCACCACCCGCAAACGTGATCGGACCGGCAAATGAGAATGTCACCCCGAGCTCGTCAAAGCGCTTCGTCCACTTGGGGCCGCCGGTCCAGCAGTGGAGAACCACCCGCCCGTGGCCGGAGGCCTCGATGTCCTCGTGGACCTCGGCGAAGGCATCCCGGCAGTGAACGATGATCGGTTTGTCCAGACTCCCGGCCAACTCGAGCTGGCCCCTGAATGCCGATCGCTGGGCATCACGGGGTGACAGGTCGCGATAGAAGTCGAGCCCACACTCGCCGATGGCAGAAGCGTCTACTGCCATCGACTCGATCCGCTCCCTCTGCTCTGGCCACATCGCGGCATCGTGAGGATGAAGACCGGCGGTGGACAGCACTACGCCCGGATGAGCGGCCGCGAGTCGGGCCGACGCCTCCGACCCCGCCACATCGGTCCCGGGACAGACCACCCAGCCCACGCCTGCCAGCCGCGCCCGTTCGAGCAGATCCTCCGGCTCGCGTTCGGACATGTGGAGGTGGCAGTGAGAGTCGACCCAGGTCGTCACGCCTTGATCCGCGGGAACAGGGGATCGCCTTTGGCGACGGGGAGACCACCGGGGTACCCACCCCAATTGGCGGCCTCCGGCAGCCTGGCACCAGCAGGGGAGCCTTCGAGGCCGATCCGCTCCCAGATGGCCGCCGACGAGCCCGGGATGGCCGGGTAGGCCAGGACCGCCACGATCCGAAGCACCTCGAGCGCGTCGCCCATGATCCGATCGAGGTCCGCTCCCGGTTCCATCTTCCAGGGTTCGTGCTGCTCGAGATGGGCGTTGGTGGCCGCGATGATCTTCCATGTCTCCTCGAGCGCTATCGAAGGTGCGACTCGACCCCAGGCAGCTGTCGCCCCTTCGAGAGAAACGCTCACAACGTCCGCGAGAGCGCTATCCGGATCGGGGGCCGGCCCGACACCGGCGCACTTGGTTCCGACGACTGTGGCCACCCGCGACAGCAGGTTTCCGAGATTGTTGGCGAGATCCGCGTTGTAGCGGGCCACCATGCCTTCGTATGAAAAGTCTCCGTCGGGTCCGAACGGCTGGTCGCGCAAGAAGTGATAGCGATAACCGTCGACACCGAAGTCCGCGATCAGGTCGGCCGGAGCGATCTGGTTGAGAGCAGTCTTCGACATCTTCTCGCCGCCCACCGTCAAGAAGCCGTGAACAAAGACGCTGGTCGGCGGCTCGATACCGGCGCTCATCAGCATCGCCGGCCAGTACACGCAATGGAAGCGAAGGATGTCCTTCCCAATGATGTGGGTGCCGGGCCACATGTCTTCGAACCGGGTCGGATCGTCCGGGAACCCGGCGGCGGTGAGGTAGTTGGTCAACGCGTCGAACCACACGTAGGTCACGTGGTTTTCGTCCCAGGGCAGCGGAATTCCCCAGTCGATCGAGGTGCGACTGATCGAGAAGTCACGCAACCCTTGCCTGATGAAGCCGAGGGCCTCGTTGCGTCGGATCTTGGGCAGGACGAAGTCGTCATGAGACTCGTACCAATCGAGAAGGGGCTGCTCATAGCGACTCAGCTTGAAGAAGTAGTTCTCCTCACGCATCTCGATGACCTCGCGCCCCTGTCGCTCCAACTCAGGGACCTCGGCCGGAGTCACGTAAGCCTCGTCGGCGACCGAGTACAGACCCTCGTAGTGGCCCAAATAGATATCGCCGTTGTCGTGAC
The DNA here is from genome assembly GCA_036482315.1 of Acidimicrobiia bacterium. Classification (GTDB taxonomy): domain Bacteria; phylum Actinomycetota; class Acidimicrobiia; order Spongiisociales; family UBA11373; genus JACZWZ01. Next base: position 3,393 of record JAZGIX010000212.1, read on the forward strand.
ACCGCTGCAACAGTTCTGTCACGGCCGCGTAGTGGCGCGGCTCCGTGGTTCGGATGAAGTCGTCGTTGGAAATGTCGAGCTGCTCCCAGCTCTCCTGGAACCGGACGACTGTGCTATCGGCCCATTCCTTGGGCGTGACCCCATTCGCTTCCGCCGTCTGCTGAATCTTCAGGCCGTGCTCATCGGTCCCGGTCAGAAAGAAGGTTCCCTCCCCCAGCAGCCGGTGCCAGCGCGCCAGGGCATCGGCGGTGACGGTCGTATAGGCGGTCCCGATATGAGGCGCGTCGTTTACGTAGTAGATGGGGGTAGTGAGGTATCGCATGGCCACAGGGCAGCGTAGCGGTGAGCCCAGACGGCCCTTCGCCGATGTCGGCGGCAGCCGTCGAGCCAGTTCGCCGCGGTCCACATTCCAACGGAAAGTGCTTCGGGTCCGTGCCCTGCCCGGGTCCGAGAGTGGCCGCGATGTATACTCGCCGCGTTTGCGCGGGTGTACGTCGCCGTCGCGGTTATACCCGTGCGCGAATTGGGTCGCGAACAAAAGGGGTTGTCATGACCACCGGCATTGTGCGAAAGATCGACGATCTGGGGCGGATCGTCATTCCTGCCGAAATGAGGCGGGTCCTCGGTATCCAGGAGGGCGACCAACTCGAGATCTCCCTCGACGGCAACCATGTCGAGATTCGTCCCAGGGTTCCCACGATCGTTCACGAATTCACGCTCAAGGATGCCGAGAGCATTCGCATCGACGGATTCACGATCGATCTGGCTGCGGGCGAATACATAGTCGAACGGTTGCGTCGCAGCCGCGACTGATCAGCGGTCGATGACCGCCTCGTAGAGCGCCCTCCGACCCACGCCGGTCTCCCGCGCAATCCGCCTCACGGCGGCAGAGGGGCGCTCTCCTCCCTCTATCGCACCCATCGCCGCTTCAACCGCCGCCTCGAGACTCGGCGCGGGAGCCGCACCCCCACCGATCACCACAGTCACCTCGCCTTTGACTGCTCGCTCAGACCAGTACTCGGCGGCCTCGCGAACGGTCCCCCTCCACACCTCCTCGTGCAACTTGGTCATCTCGCGACAAACGACACAGGTCCGCTGCCCGACCGATTCGGCGAGATCCCTGAGGTCGGCCGCCAAACGACTGGGCGCACAGAACAACACCGTCGTCCTCTCCTCGCTCTCCACCGCTTGAAGCCGCTTCGCTCTGGCGCCACCCTTGCGAGGAAGGAAGCCTTCGAACACAAACCGGTCCCCCGACTCGCCGCTCAACGAGATCGCCAGGGTCACCGCACTCGGCCCCGGAATTCCGGTCACCGTCGCGCCGGCATCGATCGCCGCCTTTACGGCCGTCACCCCCGGATCGGCCACCGCCGGAGTCCCGGCGTCGGTCAGCAGCGCGATCGTGGCCCCCTCACCGAGAAGATCTCGAATTTCTTGGGCCCGCTCATTCTCGTTACCGACGAAGTATGAGCGAACCGAACCGTCGACCCCGAGGTGCTGCAGCAAGGTTCGGGCCCGCCGAGTGTCCTCCGCATAGATCACCGACGCCTCGGCCAATGCCTCGGCGAGACGCGGGGGGGCGTCGGCGAGATTCCCAATGGGACCCGCGCACAGGATCAGCGTGCCGACCATACGACGAGCCTATCCACCGACGCCACCGAATCCACCGGCGGTCGAGGGCTCCCCGCCGGAAGCTCGGCAATCCAACTGGCGCCACGACAGTAGGCGAGGCGCCTCGGCCGGAGGACTCCCGAATGGGTAACGGCGCCGACAGCGTCGAATGCCACGAACTCGACGGCCGACTGCAATCCGAACCCGTGGATGCTCCGAGTCCTCATCAGGATTCCAAACGGACCAGGGCAGGGCGCCAAGCCCCTCCGCCGCTCCGATCTGGTGCAGGCGAGACGAAGCGGCGACGACACCCAGCCGGGAGCCATCAAACGGATGGTCACCGGCTGGCGCCCCGCCCGGGCCCTGGTACGCTCCCGTCCCATGGCCAAGGCAAAACGCCGTCGCATCCGCGCTCGCCGCAAGAAGGCGAACCACGGCCGTCGTCCCAACGCGGGCCGCGGCAAGTAACTCGCGCTCTTCTCTGTTCGACGTCTGGGGTTTCTGCGCGTCTTGGGGGGCATAGGCGTTAGGGATTAGGTCGGAGATAGCAGACGGCAGACGGCAGACAGATCAATCTGCAATCTGCCTAAGACCTAACACCTAACACCTTCTGCCTCAACCCCCCTCAACGAACTGAAGGGCCCCGAAGGGCCCTTCAATACGAAATCTCAAAGAGGCGCCTAGTTGTCGCCGCCTCCGCCCATCTTGTCCATCCCGGGCAGGTCCAGCCCCGCATCCTTCATCGATGTGAAGGAACCGAAGGTTACGACTCCGGCAGCGATCAGACCGACAAACAGTCCGGACTTGACGAAGTTCGTCTCGGTCAGCCAGCGAAGCGCGATGAGCACGGTCCCCGCTGCGCCGAGCAGCGTGGCCAGTTGCTCGGGCTTGAACTGTCCGGCCTCGACGTCTCTCGTACCAAACGCCTTGAGAAGCAGAATCGCCGCGCCTCCGATGGCGAGGAGAGAGCCGCCCCAAGCAAGGAATTCGGCGTCGAAGGCATTCAAATTGAAGCCGAGCGTGCCGTACCAAGGCAGGAACAGGTTGATGACGAGTATTGCGCCTCCGATGAGAGCCATCTTGGCGCCGTTCGACAGCTTGCTGAAGTCCATGATCCCCCGATCAGGTTGATTGCCAGCGTTGGTTGGGCATTCTGGCACGCCCACCGCCAACTCGCCACGCCTAACCGAAAAGTCAGGAGTCAGGAGTCAGGAGCTGGCTACCGGCCACCGGCTACTGAGACGCAAGACCCGCTTGCAGCTGAGTCGCCAGGTTCGACCCGACCAGGGATTCACCTGCCGCCACAAAGAGGACCGTGGAAGCGTCCAGCACGATGAGTGCAAAGTCGGCGCCCGGAGTGAAGGTGGTGCCACCCGGAGCGGTGAAACCGGACCCGACGGCCATCCGCGCCCTTACCGAGACAGCCAGGGACGCCGCCAACTCCTGGGCGTCACGAGGCGTGTCCCCAACAAAGAGGTAGGCGAACGCCACGTCGTCCCCGTTCCAGTAGATCCGATAATCGTCGCCGCCCCATCCGGTCGCGGCGACAATGGCTTCACCCGGATCCACACCGTCGAGCAGGTACAACTCCAGATTCCACTCCCCCCACTGGCCCTCTTCGAACACCTCGTACCCGTCGAGCGCCACGTCGGGGAGTGCAGCCGCCCGCGGCGGCTGACGAGTGAAGTAGGAGCCGGGGTGGATGATGTGCTCGGAAGTCGTCGGCAGCAGCGTGTATGCCTGATTCAACCCCGAGACTCCGAGATCCGTGATCATCCGATCGACGAAGGCGAACCCGGCGTCGTAGGGCCACGTGAGATCTTCGGTAAACCATGGAGGAAGAGAATCGGCGACCGTCGTGTCCGCCGCGAGTGATTCCTGAACCGCCTGGACCTGCTCCGAGATTGGGAGCGTTTGCATGTACACCAGTTGGAAGTAGGTGGCGTC
>JAZGIX010000213.1:0-4600 GCA_036482315.1 Acidimicrobiia bacterium
GCGGCCGACGGCACCGGCGAAGGAGTGGACCGCGTTCGTCTTACGGACTGAATGCGAGCCGATGAAGGCGATCTTGGCGGATGCGGTAGGAGTCATTGCTCGCTTCGGTGGTGCTGCTCGCAATGTAGCCGCCGTTTCCCGTTCCAGGCCGAGCCTGGCCGTCGACCTTCGACGCGCCTGCCGGTCATCGCCGTCGCGGTTGTCGAGCTTCCCGATGCCCGAATGCTGTCCCCGCGACTCAAGCCCGGGACCCGGCACCTGCCCAGCGAATTCTGGCTGGTGACTCGGGACTGGCGACTGGTGACTCGGATATCGGGTATCGGGTATCGGGCTTCCCGTCTTTACACTCTGTCGCCGAGGAGGTGAATCCGTGGCCGAAGTACGTCTGACGTCCTACTCGCACGGCTCAGGCTGAGCATGCAAGCTCGCCGCCGGTGAGTTGGCGCAGGTCCTGCGCCGTTTGAAGAACCTACCTGCCACCATCCATCCCGACCTGCTGGTCGGCCTCGATGGGTCCGACGACGCCGGAGTGTTCCGGCTGTCGGACACGGTGGCGCTCGTCCAAACCGTTGATTTCTTCACTCCCATCGTGGACGAAGCCGACGACTGGGGACGGATCGCGGCCGCCAACGCTCTCTCCGACGTCTACGCCATGGGAGGAAAACCGCTGACCGCACTCCAGCTGGTTGGATGGCCCCGCGATACGCTGCCCTTCGACCTGCTCGGTGATGTTCTGGAGGGTGCCGCTGAGGTTCTGGAGCGAGCGGGCGTGACCATCGTCGGCGGCCACTCGATCGATGATCCGGAGCCCAAGTTCGGCCTGGCCGTTACCGGCCTCGTCGACCCAAACGAGATCCTGACGAACAAAGGCGCTCGCGCCGGCGATGCAATGGTGCTCACCAAGCCACTCGGCACCGGTTTGATCTCGACCGGGATCAAGCGGGGGATCGTCGACCAAGAGACGAGGGATCTGGCGGTGGCGACGATGGTGGAACTCAACGACGATGCCGCGGTGGCGGCCCGGGAGGCGAATGCGTCCGCGGTGACCGATGTCACCGGATTCGGATTGCTGGGCCATCTTCACGAGATGCTTCAGGGTGTCGGAGCCGAGATCGAGTTCGCCCGCATTCCTCTGCTCGGTGGGGCGCTTGAACTGGCGACCGACGGGATCATCGCCGGGGGCAGCAAGCGCAATCGTGCCGACGCCCTGGCCTTCTCGGATCTCGGCGCCGTCGATACCACCTCGGCAACCATCGTCACCGACGCCCAAACGAGCGGTGGGCTGCTTATCGCCGTCGATCCTTCGAAGGTAGACATCGTCGTCGATGCCGTACCGGGGTCGGCCGTTATCGGCTCATTCGTCGCCGAGCACCAAGGGCGGGTAGTCGTCAATTGAGTGACACGAGGCTGACCGCCATCGCAGATGCCCTATCGATCGGTCGTTTGCAGCGCCACATCTTCTTGTGCGCCGATCAGACGACCCCGAAGTGTTGCCCCCGCTCTGAGAGCACCGAGGTTTGGCGCTATCTCAAGTCACGACTCAAAGAGTTGGACTTGGCCTCGGCTCCGGCCCCATGGCGGGGCGACCACGACATCCCCGACCACCAAGCCGTTGCCGAACCCGGATCCGGTGTGGTCCTGCGGACCAAGGTCGACTGTCTGCGGATCTGTGAAAGCGGCCCGATCGCCGTCGTGTACCCCGACGGCACCTGGTACCGCGGTGTGTCGATCGAAGTGATGGAACGCATCATTCAGGAGCATCTGATCGACGGCAATCCCGTGGCGGACCATGTCTTTGTGGTCGACGATCTCTCTGGTGGCGTCCACGAGGATCGGTCGCCCGAGTGAGACGCGGACTGCTCGGCTCGGCTTTCGCAGGCTGGCTTCTATGGAAGCTGGTGGGGCCCGAGGTGACGCCCCGCTTCGAGGGCACTCAACGACGACCGGCCGACATTCCGGGACGCACCGTGACCGTGGGGCGCCAGGAATTCTTCGTGCGAGAACTTGGAGATCCGGACGCCCCGCCCCTCATATTGCTTCACGGTTGGCTGTACGACAGTTTCGCCACCTGGCACCGGGTGGCGCCCGATCTCGCCACGACCCATCGTGTCGTGATGCCGGATCTTCGCAACCATGGAAAGTCCGACCGGATCCGCAGTCGCTTCGAAATCTACGATGCCGCCGACGAGGTGGCCCGAGTCCTCGACGCTCTCGGTGTCGCCGGCGCCCCGGTCGTCGGCTACTCGATGGGCGGCATGATCGCTCAGGAACTCGCTCTGCGACACCCCGGTGTCGCGAATAGTCTCGTGCTCGCCGCCACGACCGCGGCTCCGGTGCAGCGGCCACGTTGGCTCACCGTGTCTGGAATGATCGGCGGCAGGGCCCTCAGCCGGATTGATCGAACCCTCCTACCCCGGATCGCTTACCGCTACTTGATGATGACCGACGTTTTTCCTCCGGAGGAGGGAGAGTGGTTGTGGCAAACGCTGCTCGATCGCGATACCGATCTCTACTACGAGTCGGGGTTTGCCATCCTTCGCTTCGATGTCCGCGACCGGGTGCGACGTCTGGACATCCCGGTCGGCAGCATCATCCCCACTCGAGATCAGCTCATTCCGCCCGAGCAGCAGCGCGAGACCGCCCGAATCATCGGAGCCGAGGTAGTCGAAATCGATGGTGCCCGTCACGAGGCGGTCCTGACCCACTCTGCGGAGGTCGCCAAGGCGATCGCAGAGTTCGTGTCTCAACAACCGGGATAACCCACCGCGCGATCGATCCCCCGTCAAGGGACGGAGGATCGATCCGTATTCGATGCGACTACTCGTGGTGGTGCGACAGTTGCTTTGCAACCAGGACGCCGATGGCAACCACCAGTAGGAGCAGGATGATTTTCTTCATATGCAGCGCTCCCTTCTACGTCCGATCCTATCGACGGCATTGCACAATGCGAGGACTCGGTGGCCTGGGGTTGGGGCCCCGGGCCACACAGCGATGAGCCGTAGCACTCAGCGCCGCCCGGAGGGCGGCACCACCGTGCGGAGGCGTTCGAGGCCGGGGAGGACTCGAACGGTGGAGCTAGAACGCGAAGAGCCATGGGCACGGCGTAGCCTGACCGCCCGTGAAAGACACCCGGTTCACCCGCTTTGCAGTTGTCGCCTTGCTCTACAACGTGTTCGTCGTATTGCTCGGGGCGGTCGTGCGGGCCACGGAATCGGGAGCCGGGTGTGGTGCCAACTGGCCGACTTGTCGTGGAGGCCTGATTCCGTCCGACGGCACCGTCGAAACCGCGATCGAATTTGCACATCGCGCCACCTCGGGCGTCGCTCTGGTCGTGGTGGCGGTTCTCGCCGTGTGGGCGGTGCGGACCAGACCGCGAGGGGATGCGGCGCGGCTTATGGCGCTCGTCTCCGGAGTGCTCATCTTCAACGAGGCTCTACTGGGGGCCGCACTCGTGCTCTTTGAATGGGTCGCCGATGACGAGTCGATCGGCCGGGTGGTGTCGACCGTGGCTCACCTGGTGAACACATTCCTCCTACTCGGGGCGCTCGCCCTCACTGCCTGGTTTGCAGACGGACGCCCCTCCCCCCGGAGACCGTTCGGGGCGACGCGGTGGCGCGCCGCCCGGATGGGAGCGCTCGCCCTTCTGGTGGTAGGTGCCGCCGGGGCGATCACGGCGCTGGGCGACACGCTGTTTCCGCCCACCTCGGTGGGTGCCGGCCTGCTCGACGATCTTGGGGGTACGTTCATCGTGCGCCTCCGTTGGATCCATCCGATCTTGGCGACCGCGACCGCGGCGTACATCTGGTGGTTCGCACGGGCAAAGGACCCCGATGGGGCCCCCGGCCGGTGGCTGGAGAGCGCGATCTACATCCAGGTGATCATCGGAGTCGTCAACATCGCCTTGCTGGCGCCCATCTGGATGCAGGTGGTGCATCTCTTGATGGCGGACGTGGTCTGGATCAGCTTCGTGTTGGTAGCAACCCAATCCCTGGTCGAGTCGGAACGAGTTGTGGCATGACGAGCGCGACCCAAACTCGTCGATCATGGCTCGAAATGATCAAGGCCTATGTGGCCCTCACCAAGCCTCGAATCATCGAGTTGCTGCTCATCACAACGGTCCCGGCAATGATTCTTGCTGAGGGTGGCTGGCCCGGCATCGGCCTCGTGGCCGGAACGGTCGGAGGTGGTGCACTCTCGGCCGGAGGCGCCAACGCAATCAACAATGTGGTCGATCGCGACATCGATGCAAGGATGCGCCGCACCCGGCGGCGACCGCTCCCGGCAGAGACAGCCTCGCCCCGCGAAGCGCTGGTCCTCGGCGTCACGCTCGGAGCGGCCGGCTTTGTCGTTCTGTGGATGGCGGCGAACATCGAGGCGGCGTTGCTGGCCACGGGAGCGCTCGGCTTCTACGTGTTCATCTACACCATCTACCTGAAACGGATCACTCCACAGAACATCGTCATCGGCGGCGCCGCCGGTGCGGTGCCGGCGCTGGTTGGGTGGACCGCAGTCACCGGAAGCGTCGGGCTTCCGGCGTGGCTGATGTTCGCGGTGATCTTCTACTGGACACCGCCTCACTTCTGGGCCCTGGCCCTGTGCT
>JAZGIX010000214.1:0-2388 GCA_036482315.1 Acidimicrobiia bacterium
TGGGGGAGCGCCTCGTGGCAGACCTCGGAATCTATGCAGAAGCAGGCCTGGGTCGGTTCCAGAGCGTGGAAACACACCCCGGGTTCCGTCGGCAGGGAATATGCGCCCGGCTGGTGTACGACAGCGCACGCGACGCGTTCGACGAACTCGACGCCAATACCCTGGTCATCGTCGCCGATCAGGGCGGCCCTGCCGGGCGGGTGTACCGGTCTGCGGGATTCGTCTGGACAGAAAACCAGGTGGGGGCTTATCGACCGCCGCGATCGTGATCGGTGGGGAAAACGCAGCCGTTTGAGTTCGAAGGCTCTGGGTCACTCGCCGAGTCGGCGCTCAAACATCGCAAACTCGGTCGTCCCCAGAATCTCCCGCGGGGTGTGAAATCGCTGGGTCTCGGAGAAGCCGTTGGCGATCCACACCTTTGTTGCCCGCACGTTGGGTGAGGCAATCGATACCCGAAGGGTGGTCGGGTCGAATGTTCGGACGGCGAAATCGATGATGGCAGCGACGTACGTGGCCCCGTGACCGTGGCCGGTCAACGCGGGCATTATCGCTGCGCCGATGTCGACTGCCGAGGCCGTGTAGTCGCCGCCCGGTACCTGCGCGTCCTTTCCATATGTGCAGTACCCGGAAAGCTCGCCATCGGTGACAATCGCGTGGCATTGCGTTGCCGGGTCCAAGAAGTACTCGAGGGCCTCTCCCAGGGGCATTTTGATGTTGTAGTCGTCATGCGGCGGTTCGTACTTCCAATCGAGGAACTCCGTGATGTCGGCGGCGTTGACGGGGCGGATCGTGATCACCACAGATCAGGCTCCGGAGTGGAACGGCAGAGGCGTCCGAGGCGATGACTCATCGGTTCCGGCCCAGCAGCGTTTCGGCAACTGCCCGATCGACCAGTTCCGTCTCCGGCAATCGCCGCAGCAGCTCCTCGAGGTCGGGGTTCGCTTCCACGGCGTGTCCCAAGACGGCTGTCGCCTGCTCCATGTGTCCCAGCGAGGCCATCGTCACGGCTTGCCAGAAAAGCACCTCAGGATTTTCGCCGGCCCCTGTCGCAGCCGCCTCGTAGGCGGCGGCGGCTCCCGCGTCGTCTCCGACGCCCAGCGCTTCATCACCTGCCTGCATGTGCTCGTAGGCTCGATGGACCCTCAGCAGGCGTCTCAACTCGTCTATCGGTTCGGGATGATCCTCTACTCGCAGGTCCAGCGTGGGAACCGGTCCGGCGGCGGCTACCACGATCGCGGCCGACTGGCTGCCGCGCAGATCGCCGCCGCTGCGCTCAGCCGTCTCCAGCACGGCCAAGATCCGATCCGAAATCGCGCCTTCGGCGGCCTCCGCTGTCTTGGCCATCGCCGTCACAACCGCATCGCTGCGCATGATGTTTGCCTGGACCGTCCACCCATCTCCGACGACATCAGAGGCGTGGCCGATGCACCTTGCCCCGGTGTGAGCGGCCGCTCCTCCGGTTGCGTCGACGAACCCCAACTGGCGTAGCTCGCGGTCCTCGTCGTCGTCCAACAGGCGTCGCATCGAGTCGGCCGCCGATGAACCTGATCCCATCAAATCCAGACCCCGCGGGCCGTACATGGGCTCGGCGATGGACTGGGTCGCCACCGCTCCGACCCCGGCGCGCACCCAGGGCACGATCCGTCCGACGTTGAACCAATGCGACTGAACCCCGACACCGAGTTGGCCGGAGTCGGAATCTCTCATCACGACCGAATAGGTGTGAGCGCGGATCACAACGACCTCTCCCGAGACGAAGCGTTGAGGGTACCGCTCGGTTGGCAAGGCTTGCTACGCGGCGCCATCGGGCCGCAGACGGCCTGCCTTGATCAACTCTGGTTCAACCGGAGGGTGGGAGCCAGAAACAAAGCAGACAACGGTGCAAGGTCGAGCACGAGGGACTGTTGCACTGGGAGTTCGAGTCTCCCCCCCGGAGCCCAGGAAGTTTGCTGTCGACCTGGCTCCAGGTGGTGATGTTGTAGCGTCTCCGATCTGATGTCGACGAGCAAGACACGACCGTGATCGAGCGTGAGTTCCACTCGCTCATTGATGAAGACGACCTGGCCGAACCGTGGCGCCGCTTCGTAGGGTTCGCCATCGATTGGATGGTCCTGGTCATGATCGCCTTGCTGATCGCTTCGATGCTGGGGATCGATCTCGGTGAAGGAGATGCTCTGCGGCTACCCACCTCGGTCAGGTTGGTTCAGGGCCTGGTGACGGCGGTGTATCGCATCGGGTTCATTGCGTCCCGCGGCCAAACGCCCGGCAAGATGCTGATCGGAACGAAGGTGGTGATGGCGAGAACCGCCCAGATCCCCGGCCTCGGCGCGGCCGCGATGCGTTGGGTGATTCCCGGCGTGTTCGTGTTCCTGCCTGGAGTCAGCGTCA
>JAZGIX010000215.1:0-6412 GCA_036482315.1 Acidimicrobiia bacterium
GTCGGCCCTCCTCCGCATAGTGGGGCCCCTGCCCCACTGCGGCCGTGTGGTGCTGCTACCCGGGCCGACTTCGCCCTCCGCTTCGCTTCGGGCAAACAGGCGCTGGTCGGCCCTCCTCCGCCGAGCGGGGCCCCATCCCCGCCGTCGGCCGTGTGGTGCTGTTACCCGGGCCGACTTCGCCGCCTGCGGCGGGTTTCGCCCTAGTGGAGACGGGATCCGTCTTGGCGTCTTGCTTTACTGGTTACTGGTTACTGGTTACTGGCTACTGGCGACTGCCACCTAATCTCGCGCCGATGTCCGTTCCCCTCCCGTCACCATCGTCGCGACCGCGACGGGTGGCTGATTCCCACCAGATCGTCGGTGCCGCCTTTCGGCTGTCGGCGGTGTTCATCCTGTGGGCGGCCGGGTGGTCGGTCTATCGGGCATTCATTCCCGGGAGCTGGTGGGGCCCGCTTCACGCTTTCATGGTCGGAGGGGTGCTCCTGGCCATCTCCGGAGCCACTCAGCTGTTCTCGGTGACCTGGGCTGCTGCAATTCCTCCCGACCCCCGTCTGGCGCTCTCCCAGCGGTGGATGCTGGCTTCAGGAGCGGCGACGGCGATAGCGGGGGTCGTTTGGGAGTCCACCCCGGTCGTCGTGTTGGGAGCCACACTTGTCGGCCTGGGGCTGTTGACCCTTGGTTGGATCCTGATCGGAGTCACCCGACGATCGCTCCTGAAGAGGTTCGGCCTCTCGTCTCGGTTTTACCTCCTCGGGATCGCCGCCGGAGCGATCGGGGTGATGCTCGGCGGACTGATCGCGAGCGGTAGCAGCGGCAGCAGGTACCTCGACTTCCGTGTGGCTCACATGCATCTGAATGTTGTTGGGTTGGTCGGCTTCACGATCGTCGGGACCTTGCCAACGATTCTCCCAACGATGGTGCGTCACAAGATGGTCTCGGGTCGCGAGGCGGTATTCGGATTCTGGGGCAGCGCGGCGGCATTGACAGTCATGGCCGCCGGCGCTCTGGCGGGACCGGTGGTCGTGGGTATCGGCTGCGGACTGGCAGGAGTCGGTTCGGCAGCGACCCTGGTCGGAATTGTGGTGAGACTCGGGGTGCCCAAGGTCTTGAAGTCAGGTCTTCCCGCACTGCTGGTCACATCCGGGTCGTTGTGGCTGATCGGTTGGGTATTCGTCGAGTCGATCACGTTGATCGGCGGCCATCAGGCTATCTGGAGCCGAGCGACGGCAGTCGGTGTCGGTGGTGTGGCTCTGGTGCTCTTCGGATCGCTGGCGTATCTGGTGCCGGTGCTGGCAGGGCCGGGGTCGAGTCTCGCCGCCAACTTCGAGCGGATGAGAGGCAGTCCATGGGCACGATTCGCTTTGGCCAACGGTGCGGTCGCGGCGGCGGCTCTCGGCTTGCCGGGGGGTGTGGCACTGGTGCTCGGGGGCGCATTCTTGACAGACTTCGGCATCCGGACGATCGCGGTGCTGACCCGCCGCCGTAGGCGCAACGCAGCCCCATCGCATGGGTGAATCAGGTTCCAGCACGAGAGCACCGGGAGAGACCACCCGGCAGTGGCGCTGCTTTTGGTGACTGGTGACTCCTAGGCCAGCAGCAGTTTGTCGAGGCGGCGCGAAGTGATCGCAACTCCGACCGCTCCCATCCCCAAGAGGAATCCGATGTGGCCCACAAGGCTGATGTCGAAGACGCCCAACGTCAGCGCTCGGATCAACTCGACTCCGTGATAGAGCGGGGAGAACTTGGTGAGGATCTTGAATACGTCCGGGTACACATCGAGCGGGTAGAAGGTGCCGGAGAACAAGAAGAGGGGCAAGGTCACCATGTTCACAAGGTCGAAGTCCTGCCACGACTTCATGAAGGTGGTCGCCGCCATGCCGACCGCGGCGAAGGCAAAGCCGATCAGGACTGCTGCCGGTATCGCCATCACGGCCCATGCCGAGTGGGCATACCCGGCAACCGTGATCACAACGAGGAACGCGGTCGCATAGAGGGCTCCACGACCGAGCGACCAGGTGATTTCACCGATGGCGATGTGTCGGGGGAGCATCGGTGTGGCGAGGATCGCGTCGTAGATCTTGCCATAGCGGAGCTTGAAAAAGATGTTGAATGTCGATTCGAAAATTGCACCATTCATGGCTGACGCTCCGAGCAGCGCCGGCGCCACGAACGCCGCATAGGCGACCGGTTCACCGTCGGGGCCGTTGACGTCACCGACGAGTGCGCCGAGCCCGATACCGATCGAGAAGAGGTAGAAAATCGGCTCGAAGAACCCAGAGAACACGATCAGCCAGATGCGTCGGTAGACCAGGAAGTTGCGTTCGAGCATCTTGGTGGCTCCTCCGCCAAACATCGGAGGCGGGATCACCCGGGCCGTGAGAGTCGCCGAGTCGCTCATATGACCAAGCGCCTGCCCATGAGACGGATGGCGAGGAGGGTGCCGAAGATCAGCATGGCGATCAGGTAAGCGACGCTGTACATCGGGTTGACGGCAAAGTCCGTTCCGAGAGCCAGGCCGCGGCACAGAGATACGCCGTGGAATAGAGGCGTTGCATATGCAACAGGTTGGGTCCATCCCGGGAGTTGCGAGAGCGGAAAGAACGTCCCCGAGAACAGGAACAGCGGCATGATCGCAAAGCGAAACAGCGCGGAAAGGCCTTGTTCGTCCTTGAGACGGGCGGTGTATGCGGTGACGATCGCGGCGAAGCCGAGCCCAGTGAGAAGGGCCGGCGGGATGGCCAGCGCACCCTGTGCGACTGTCGTTGCGTCGAACGCCGTCATCACCCCCGAGTACACGACCGTCACGAACAGGAGTCTGACTCCGACCCACGAGAGGTGCCCAACGACCAACTCCGGCACTCCGACCGGGGTGGCAAGGATGGCGTCGTAGGTCTTGCGCCACTTGATGCCGGCCATCACCGGCCATGAGGCGTCACCGGCTCCCGTCATCATTGCCGTCGCAGCCAACAGGCCGGGTGCGAGGAACGTGAGGTAGGGGATGGCGAGTGCGGTGCTGCCGGTGCCGTCGTCCACCAATTGTCCGAGCCCTACGCCCATGGCCAGCAGGTAAAGGATCGGATTGAAGAAGGTGCTTATGACGCTAGCGCGCCACGTTCTGCGGTACACCCTGGCCGAGGCCTCGACGACGCGACCGGAGTGGGTGAGCATCATCAATCGACCAATGTCCTGCCCGTTAGTCGGAGGAACACGTCCTCGAGTGTCGATCGTCTGCTCACCGTCGATTCGGGCTTGATGCCGGCCGCGTGCACGTCGTCCGCGGTTCGGTCGGCGTCGTCGGTATACAGCAGCACCCGGTCGGGCAGTACTTCCACTCTGGGAGCGAGGTCTTCGAGCCGGGTTGCGTGCTCCTCCTGGGTGCCCACCGCGAACCGCAATTCGAGCACCTCGCGCCGCGAGTGCTGTTCGATCAGTTCCTGGGGGGAGCCTTCGGTGACTATCCGCCCCCTATCCATGATTACGAGGCGGTCGCATAGTTGCTCGGCCTCGTCCATGTAGTGGGTGGTGATGATGAGCGTCACGCCCTCTTGCTTTAGCCGATACAGACGATCCCAGAGAAGATGGCGCGCCTGCGGATCGAGCCCGGTGGTGGGCTCATCGAGCAGCAACAGCTTTGGGGTGTTGATGAGCCCCCGGGCGATCGTCAGCCGGCGTTTCATTCCACCGGACAGCGGCTCGACCCGGCTGTTACGGCGCTCGTCGAGTTGAGCGAAAGTGAGGAGTTCGTCGATTCGCTCGTTGATGACTTTCCGGCTCATCCCGAAGTAGCGGCCGTAGATGAGAAGGTTTTCGTACACCGTGAGTTCCTGATCGAGGTTGTCCTCCTGCGGGATGACGCCGAGTTGGGCTCTGATTTCCTGGCCGTGTTCGTTCGGATCCTTGCCGAGCACCCGGAGATCCCCGTCGGTGCGCGGCGACACGGAGCCGATCATCTTCATGGTTGACGACTTGCCGGCACCGTTCGGTCCGAGAAAGCCGAACGCCTCGCCGGCCCGTACCTCGAAATCGATGCCATCGACGGCGACGAGTTCGCCGAACTCCTTGCGGAGGTTGCGTGCGTGTACGAGGGCGTCCGTCATGAGGCGGACACGCTAGTGCTGATGGGGGTGATGTCAGCGGTGGGCAGGGCGCTCCTGAAGCCCGTCGGGTCGGCTTCAAGCGAAAGGTTGGGCGCAGTTCTGCGATCCTGTTCGCAGGAGGGATCTCCTACGCTGAGTGGCCAATGGATCCCACGCCTGGTATCTCGTCGGATGTGCATCGCACTCTGAACCCGACGCTGACCCTCATGCTGAGAGTGGCGCTGTATGCGGTAGCCGCGTTCTCTCTCGCATCGACAATCGCGACTCTCAACGAGGTCTCCGCCTTCGACGACCTCATGCGAACGGGCCACTCCTTGGCGGTGACCGACCTCGCGGCAGCTGAGGGCCTGACCGAGGGTTTTGCACAGCTGGCGTTCTGGGTCGGGCTGGCCACGGGCGGACTCACGATCGTGTGGTGGTTTCGCGCCTATCAGGCGGTCGCCGCGGCGAGGCCGACCGGGCGAACCTGGTCACCTCGGTGGGCAGCGGTTGCCTGGTTCATTCCGCTCGCCAACATGGTGATACCAAAACTCGTACTCAACGAGATCGATCGTATTGCCAGGGCGGCCGAGGAGGGCGATGCCGATTGGCGTCGTGAACCGCTCACCGTGCTGGCTCACTGGTGGTGGTTCTTCTGGGTAGGGGGTCTGGTGCTCACGTTCGTCGGAGTGAGTATCACCGTCGGTGAGGTAGCGGCGGAGGCCTTCCGAAGCGACGTGTATCGGACGGGCTTGTTGTTGACCGTGTGGGGATTCGCCGCGTCGACTCTGGCCGGATTCTTGGGGGCGGCCAGCGTCAGAGTCATCGGAACCCGTGTTCACTCGCTCTGATCAGAGTCCGGGAACCCAGTCGCGGAGTCTCATCGATTTGTCGGTTATGACTGCTTGTTCGACGAGGTCGTCGACTTCGGCCATGATTGCTCGGAGCTTGGCTGCCGAAGTAGACACGGAAACCCTGGCTCCTCCGGAGATGTCGCACATCTCCTGCGTGCGGGCGGACACGTCGAACGTACCGATCTCCCGAGCCCGACCGACGATGGTTTCCTTGTCGAGTCCGATGAGTGGCCGCAGCATCGGCATTTCAATGACCCGGTCGAGTGCGGCGACGTTGTCCAATGTCTGGGTGGACACCTGCCCGAGTGATTCGCCGTTGATGATGGCGCGGGTGTCACGATCCGAGAGCGCGATGCCCTCTGCGGCCTGGTACATCACACCTTTTAACGCCATCTGTCGGTCTCGGGACGGCACGCGGCGCTGGATCTCTGCGATCGCCGGCTCGAGGTCCACGATGTGAAGCACCGGATCGGTACCGGCGCCATAGAGCTCGGTGAGGAGGTGGGCGATACCTGCTGCATGGTCGGCCTGTCCGCACCCGAGCGAGAAGTGGAGGTAGTCGAGCGCAACGCCGCGCTGCGCCATGAGGTACGCCGCAACCGGGGAGTCGATTCCGCCCGAGAACATGACCAGTGCCTTGCCTTGCGTCCCGGCCGGGAGACCTCCGACACCGGGTTGGGTTGCAAGCGTCAGGTAGGCCGTCTCATTTACGACTCGGATGCGTACGGTGACCGCAGGATTGCTCAGATCGACGAGACCGCCCTCGTCGACGAGCAGCGACCCGGCGGCGACGGCGAGGTCTTGCGACGACCAATCGTGCGATCCGAGCCGGTTGGGACGGACCGCAAAGGTCTGCCCGCGCACGGTGTCACCGAATTGGGCGGCGACACGCTTCGCCAGTTCCTCGACCGTCTCGAACTCGACCGTCTCGACCGTCTCGACCGCGCGGATACCGAACACTCTGGAGAGTCGCTCCACTGCGTCTTCGGCGGACACGGATACAGCGAGTCGGTGGCCGGCGAGTCGGCTGATCTCGACTTCGCCGTCAAAGGCAGCGGAGATCGCCTTCGTCAGCACCCCGATCATCCGGCGCTGAGTGCGCTGTGACTTGAGGTAGATCTCTGGTTCGAGCGATGCGACGAGCATCAGGGCACTCCGGAGGGGGGACGCTGCAGAGGATACCGAGAGGTGGATCGAACGCGCTCTATCGGACGTCTGATGGACAGGAGAGCCAGGACCGCGCCGGAGGCGATCCGGCGATTGCGGCGCCCGGCGTGGTGGATTGTCAGCCGGCCGCCTGTAGGAGCCACAGCACGCCCATTCCGACGCCGATCGTGGCGAGCACGTTCTTGGTACGCCACGCCACGACGCCGGCGATGACTCCGGCCACGAAGCGGTCGGTTCCGAGATCGAAGGCCCCAGATGCGTGGGTGATCGATGGGGCCACGATCGCTGCCAGCACTGCCGCCGGGATCAGGCGAA
>JAZGIX010000216.1:0-4226 GCA_036482315.1 Acidimicrobiia bacterium
ACGGAAACCTCTGCGTCAAGGGGCGGTTCGCCTACGAATTCATCCACCACCCGGACCGGCTCCGTGAGCCGCTCGTCAGGGGAGAGGATGGCGAACTCCATGCGACAACCTGGGATGTCGCCATAAACTGCGCCGCCCAGGGGCTGATGGACGTCAAAAAGGCGCACGGTCCCGACGCCCTGGGGTTTGTCTCATCGAGCCGGTGCACGGTCGAGGAGAACTACCTGACGCAGAAGCTCAGCCGAGCGGCGTTCGGCACCAACAACTGCCATCAGTGCGCGGCCACGTGACATGCGCCGACGGTCGCGGGGCTCGTGACCATGTTCGGCGCCGGCGCGATGACGAACTCCATCGACGAGATCCGTGACACGGACTTCCTCTTCGTCACCGGTTCAAACACCACCGAAGCCCATCCCATCATCGCGATGGAAATGAAGCGGGCGGTGCGCCGAGGCGCGCGCCTGGTCGTCGCCGATCCGCGGGCCATCTGGCTCACCGAGATCGCCGACATGCATCTCCAGCTCACACCGGGCACCGACGTGTGGCTTCTCAACGCCATGGCCCACACCATTGTCGAAGAAGGCCTGTGCGACGAGCAGTTCATCGCCGCCCACACGACCGGCTTCGACGCGTTGAAGGAGACGCTCGCCGCCTACCCCCCCGAAGAGGCGGAGGCGATCACCGGCGTGCCGGCCGAGAGCATCCGTCGTGCGGCGCGAGCC
This sequence comes from Acidimicrobiia bacterium, assembly GCA_036482315.1. GTDB lineage: Bacteria > Actinomycetota > Acidimicrobiia > Spongiisociales > UBA11373 > JACZWZ01. Next base: position 723 of record JAZGIX010000216.1, read on the forward strand.
TACGCCACAACCCGCAAGGCCGGCATCTACTACACGCTGGGGATCACCGAGCACACCCACGGCACGGACAACGTCTATGCCCTGGCCAATCTCGTGCTGATGACCGGGCACCTGGGGGTGCGCTCCGCCGGCCTCAACCCGTTGCGAGGCCAGAACAACGTTCAGGGCGCCAACGACGCGGGTGCGACGCCTGTCTTCTACCCCGGGTACCAGCGGGTCTCCGATCCTGATGTGCGCACCAAATTCGAGAACGCGTGGGGCGTCGAGCTGTCGCAGCACGACGGCATGAACCTCAACGTCATGATGAAGGAAATGGCACGCGGCACCATCAAGGGCCTGTTCGTGATGGGTGAGGACCTGGTGCTGTCGGAGCCGAACGCCTCTCGGGTCGAGGAGGGTCTCAACGGCTGCGACTTCATCGTGCTGCAGGACATCTTTCTCAACGAGACCGCACGGTTTGCCGTTGTGGTGCTGCCTGCGGCATGCTTCGCCGAAAAGGACGGGGACTTCACCATCAGCGACCGGCGGGTACAGCTCGTCAGTAAGGCCGGCGAACCACCAGGTGATGCTCGCGCTGACTGGGAGATCCTGTGCGATCTGGCTCGGGCGGTCGGATACCCGATGCCCGCCTACGACGGTCCTGCAGAAATCTACGACGAGATGGCGGCCCTGGCGCCGAAGTTTTCTGGGATCTCCCACCGCCGTATCGACGAGACGGGTCGCCTGCAGTGGCCGTGTCCGTCGACGGACCACCCGGGCACCCCCACCCTGCACGAGGGCGGCCCAGTCATTGGCAGAGCGCACTTCGAACCGGTGCACTACCGGGAAAGCGACGAGCTTCCGGATGCCGAGTATCCGCTGATCCTGTCCACCGGGAGGACCCTGTATCACTACAACTCCGCAACCCAGACGCGGCGGGAGAACGGACTGGTCATGAAACAACGGGGTAATTTCGTCGAGGTTCACCGGCGTGACGCCAGCAAGATCGGTGCTCACGACGGTGACGAGGTTCGAGTTGTGTCGCGTCGTGGCGCCGTCAACGCCACGGTTGTGATCAGCCCACGGGTGCGGCCGGGCTGCGTCTGGATGCCCATGCATTTCGCGGAGGAGCGCGCCAACCTGCTCACCAACGACGCCGGAGACGCCGTCACCGGGACCCCCGAGTACAAGGTGTGCGCCGTGCGGATCGAACAAACGTAAAGGTACCGATCTGCCAAAAGACAGCTGAAATCTCTTCCTTCGATTCATCGACCCCTGATACCATCGTCAGAACCGGCCGACCTGTCTCCATACTGTTTGGAGTCAGTTTGGCGGTAACAAATCTCATCAAGAGGTTCTTTGCGTTGCGCCGGCGAGGAGAATCGAAATGAAAAAAACGGACATCGAAATTGCGCTGAGTCAGGACCTCGAGCCGATCACCGATATCGCCGAAAAGGTCGGGCTGAATCGGGACGAGATCTACCTCTACGGCGATCACATCGCCAAGATCAAGCTGTCTGCGCGCGAGGGCAGAGAGGCCACCGCCAGAACCGTGCTCGTGACCGCCATGACTCCGACCCGGGCAGGCGAAGGCAAGACGACCTGCGCCATCGGCCTCAACGACGGGCTGAACCGCATCGGCAAACGCTCCATCGTGACTCTGCGCGAGCCGAGTCTGGGACCGGTCTTCGGTATGAAGGGCGGCGCCGCTGGCGGCGGTTTCTCACAGGTGCTGCCGATGGTCGACATCAACCTGCACTTCACCGGGGACATGCACGCCGTGACCTCTGCCCACAACCTGCTCGCCGCTCTACTCGACAACGAGTACTCGCGGCCTCGAGGCGCCTTCCTGTTGCCCAAGAACGTCATCTGGAACCGGGTGATCGACATGAACGACCGCGCCCTCCGCAGCATCGTCCTCGGGCTCGGGAAGGCGGCGGGCCAGGTCAGGGAGGGCATGTTCGAGATCACAGCGGCTTCCGAAATCATGGCGGTCCTGGGGCTTTCGAGAGACCTGGACAACCTGAAAGCGCGACTCGGAAACCTCATCGTCGCGAAGTCGTCCAACGGTGATCCGGTCCGCGCGCGTGATATCGAGGCACAGGGGGCGATGGCCATCCTGCTCAGGAACGCGCTCAAGTCCAACCTCGTGCAGACCATCGAGGGGAACCCGGCCATCGTACACACGGGTCCGTTTGCCAACATCGCCCACGGGACGACTTCGATCGTGGCCGTCGACACGGCGCGTCGACTGGCGGATATCGTGGTCGTCGAGGCCGGATTCGGAAGCGACCTCGGGGCAGAAAAGTACTTCAACCTGGTCTCTCGCCGGCCGGGCATGGTGCCACCCGATGTAGTGGTGGTCGTCGCGACGATCAGGGCGTTGCGACACCACGGCGGAGTCCCGGTCAAGGATCTCAACGACCCGAACCCCGAGGCGGTGGCCACGGGCATGGACAACCTCCGGAAACACGTCGAAAACATGAAGTCCTTCAATCGACCCGTGGTCATCGCTCTGAATCGCTTCGAGGGCGACTCTCGGGAGGAGGTGGACAGGGTCGTTGAGTTTGCGCGGGAGGACGGTACCGAGATCGCCGTGTGCGATGTCTGGAACGAAGGCGGAGAGGGCGCTCTCGAACTTGCCCAGATGGTCTGGGACGCTTCCCAGGAAGAGCACGGAGACGTGAGGTACGTCTACGACCTGGACGAACCCCTCGAGGACAAGATCGAGAAGGTCGTCACACGGATCTACGGCGGGGAGCAGGCGAACTTTCTCAGATCGGCCAAGCGTGACATGGATCAGATACGGAATTGGGGCTATACGGATATCCCCGTGTGCATGGCGAAGACCCAGGCATCACTCTCCGACAACCCGCGTCTCAGAAACCGGCCGACGGGTTTCTCGGTCGAGATCAGGAACGTGAAGATGTGCGGTGGTGCCGGCTTCGCGGTTGTGTACACGACCGACATCATGACCATGCCGGGACTGCCCTCGACTCCCGCAGCCGCCGCGATGGACATTGACAACGAGGGGACCGTCAGCGGCCTGTTCTGATGCAATTCACGACGGCGCCATTGATCAAAACCTCACAAAGTGATGAGTGGCACCAATGTGGCACCGACGATAGCAGCATCTGGTCCCGGTCGGTTGCGCGCCAGACCTGACCGATGCCAATGCGTGGCACCCATCGAAGTCATCTATCGTGGCGCTACCCGGCGCGTCGGACGACGACGAAGAGGTCTGACAAACGGTTGGTCATTGGTCACACAGTGGATCCCGCCGCCGGCGCGCCAGAGTGAACTGGCGTCGAGCATGTGGACATCGCGACCGGGGAACAAGGTCTCGAGCTGCGACTTTGCCGCGGCGTCGGCTTCGTCGCCCCCAAAGGCCATGGCCGCAACAAAACCGTTGCCCACGTACCAATTCATGTAGTCCGTCTCACCGGGGCAGGGAATACGAACCACCTTCAGGCCCGCGGATTCGCACGCTGCGGCGAGGGGCTCTTCGGTTTCCGATCCCCAATC
>JAZGIX010000217.1:0-6758 GCA_036482315.1 Acidimicrobiia bacterium
GGGAGGGTGACGATTGTGGCGGGTGCACTGGGCGCATCGGCCTCGATGCTGGCAATTCTGATCGACGATCCTCCGACATCCACGGCGATAACCACCCGGATCCTCCGTTCTCCGACACCGTAGAGCACTCCTGTATCTCAAATAGTCTCGATACGGAAATCTGAGTCGTTTCACATCAGATTATAGTGTATACTCTCTGTCAGTAGACATTGAAGCAATAGAACAGGAGGATCCTGATGGATCTCGTCCGATTTGATCCCTTCTCGATGTTCCGTGAGTTCGACCGATACATCGACCGCTCCCCCTCGCCCAAGGCGTGGGCACCGCGGGTCGACGTGATCGACCTCGAGGAATCAATCCTCATCCGGGTCGACATCGCAGGTGTAGACCCTGCCGACATCGATCTCACGCTCGAGGACCACACGCTCAAGATCAGCGGCTCGCGCACCCTCGACGAGAGTGCCGAGACCGTCACCTACCACCGTCGAGAGATCTTGGGCGGTGACTTCAGCCGCAGCTTGATCCTCCCCGAGGGTCTGGCCGCCGACGAGATCGCCGCCTCCGCGGACAAGGGTCTGCTCGAGGTCGTCATACCTCGCAAGCCCGAGGTATTGCCCCGCAAGGTGAAGATCGACGTCGCGTAGGAACAAGGAGTTAGGGGTTAGGTATTAGGGATTAGGAAGAAGGCGCTGGCGGCCCAACTCCTAATCCCTAACGCCTCTCTACTCCACCTCTATTCGCTCCGGACCCGACTCGTCCTCGGAGTCGTCGTCACGGCCGATCTCCTCGAGGAAGGCGCTGATCCCCTCGACCACTTCGATGGCCGCCTTCATCAGATGGACCCCTGCTCGTTGCAGGCCCCGCCGCGCCGCCTCGCTCAGCTCGTCACTCATCTCTCATCCCAAATCTCACGTCCAATACCCCTTCTTCGAGCCGGGCCCCAAGGACCTTCCGTCGCTTGAGAGAATCCGGAAGCACCAAGGCCCTCCGATACGATCCGACCGTTACGATCACTTCGTCATGATGGCGGACGACGTCGATCTCCGCTCGCTCGGCGAACGGCAGCGAGATGGCCAACACGACCTCATCCCCGTCATCTCGCATCGAGAACGGCGCCGCATCGGCCAACCGGTCCGTTGGATCCTGATCTTCGTAGAGCTCCTCCCCGAGCAGCCTCAGCTTGGCGACTCCGACCATCTCTTCATCGAACAGTCTGAGCTTTAGCAAGCGGAGATCAGAGAACGCCTGCTCGACAGTCTCCAGGTGCTCCGATTGCACCTCGCGCCAACGCTTGAAGTAGGGGTCGGTAACCGCCTCAGGGATGATCCGGTTCACGATTGCCGCATCGACCGCGTAGCCGAACAGCCCGAGATATGTGTAGGTTCGCCTGGCTTCTGCAATCACCATCTTCTCGAGGTTCATCACCAGACGGGCACTGGTGATATCCGGATCACCGAGCACCCGGCGAACCCCCTCGATCCGATCGTAGAACCCCTCCCCTGCTTCGAAGACATCGTCTCCCGGCAGCGGCATCGACATCACCTTCGACAGAACCGGACGGATCACCCTGGCCACCCGGCGCTCCATTGGGAACAGCTTGTCCATGTACCAGCCGAGGACCTCGGGCAGGCTCAACAGTCGGAGAGTCTCTGCGGTGGGTGCACAATCCACAACAATCACGTCGTAGTCGCCGGAGGCGACGTGATCCTGCACCTCGGCGAGCGCAAACAGCTCATCCATGCCAGGAAACACCATGAGCTCTTCAGTCGCGAGAGATTGGGCTCCACCCCAGTCGAAGAGGTCGGCCAGATAATCGCGTACCGCACCCCAGTGGCTCTCCAAACGGCTCTGGGCGTCGATCTGCTGTCCAAAGAGACCGGGGACGATCTCACCCGGATCATCCCCGAGGTCGAGCGCAAATGCATCCCCGAGGCTGTGAGCCGGATCGGTCGACATCACCAAGGTTCGGTAGCCGAGGTCGGCCGTTCGCAGCGCGGTTGCAGCCGCCACCGTCGTCTTGCCGACTCCCCCTTTGCCGGTGATGAGCAGGACCCTCATCCGGCCGCGGCCTGCTCCTCGGCTCGATGTCTCAGGCCCCGCAGGGCGGCCTGTACGATCTGCTTCTCTGCCTGTCGGCGCAGGAACCCCGGCACTGAGAAATTGGGGGCGACCCGGAGGGCGTATGCAATCGCGGTCCCGCCGCCGTCCGTCGGGCGGAACTCGTACGAACCCTCCATCTCCTTGATGTCATCGCCGGGCACCGCCTTCCACGAGATGCCGTGAGGCAGGTCGTACCAGTACTCGAGCTCATACGAGATCCGCTTGATGAATCCGTCTACGACGAACACGGCCCGAGTCGGTCGGTCGGCCTCGTCTCTCTCCAACACTTCGACTTCAACGACACCCGTGGCCCACTCCGGGTAGGTCTCTAGATCACACGCGACCGCGAACACGACGTCCGGCGGCGCCGAGGCTTCTGTGCTCCGAATGGTTCCTTCCACACAACGGATTTTAGTGGGGAACGGTTATTCAAAGCCGAGCAGCTTCGGATCGATCAGGTGACACCTACCGCCGGCCGGGGAAGACGGATCTGCGGGTGTTGAAACGGTCCCCATGCAGGTGGGTCAACGATGACGGATGGCAATCCCGGTAGCCCTGAAATAGCCGACGTTGCGACAGACCGTGCGACCGACGCGCCACGTCGTCGCCTGCGGCTGATGGATGTCTCCGAAGTAGTGCCGGGCCGGCTGGACCTCTTCGAGATACTCCCTGACGACTTCGGACTGCTTCAGCCGTCCCCCGATGACATCCCGGCTCAGCGAGGGGATCGCCGGGGCCACGTGGGTGCACAGGATGTCGACATCTCCCAGTGCGCCGAGCTTGTCGGCCATCATCGATTCCGACACTTCGCCGGGAACTCCGATGCTTTCGACACCTCCGCCAACGAAGCCAACGGCGTGACCCTCGACCTCGACCACCTCTCCGTCGACAAAACGAGCCTCCGGGGGGAGAGATGCCTGCAGCAGGTCGGGCCGGTCGGCGTTGCCAAACGTGACATAGGCCTCGGCCCCGGCGAGGGCGTCGGCTGCGGCCCTGTATGAGGCTTCGATCATCTCCCGGTAGCGAGCCTTGATCTCGTCTTCTCGTCCGGCGTGATGTTCCGCCCACAACCGCCGTGACGCCTCGACGTTGCCCGAATTGCGCAGTCGCGACAACTCTGCGACGAATTCCTTGCCGGCGACATCGGCCAGCATCCCCTCATTGGTGCGGTAGTCGATGAAGTTGAGGAGGTCACCCAGCACCAGCAGCGGCTCACCCCGTTGGGCAACGGCCGCCAGCGCCGAGAAGGCACCATGGACGTCGGCTACGAGGAGCATCAGGCGAGCGTACCCAGCGGTGCGTCAGCCAGTGCCAGTTCGATCTCCTGCGCCACATCCACGTTCCTCTCCTCCACGGCTGCGGCACGCAGTGCACCCCGGGCCATCGGATCGGGGCTGCGACCCAACGCCCAGGCGGCGTGGGAGCGCAGCAGAGCATCCGGATGACCCAGCATTCCCGCCAGCACCCCGGTGAATTCAGAGGAGGCGGCGTTTCCGAGCGCAACGATCGCATTGCGCCGCAAGAACCGCGCCTCGTTGCGCGGGACGTAGAAGTGGCCGAATCGTCGCCGCAGCGGACGGTCGGCGGACGCCAGCACCTCGACCAGATCGACGCCGCCCGAGTCCTCCAATGCTCCAGCCGCCAGCCGCTCCCCCGGAGGGCAGGCGGTGAGACACTCGTCGCAACCGTAAAAGCGGTCTTGCATGGCCGTGCGCAGCTCGATCGGCACCGAGCCCGGCGACTGGGCGATCGCCGCCAGGCAACGCCGAGCATCCACCACCCCCGGAGCCACGATTGCGCCCGTGGGACACGCCGGAATGCAAGCTTGACATGAACCGCAATCCCGTCGCATCGGATCGTCGGGCGACAGCATCGCATCGGTGATGACTGAGCCCAGCAGCATCCAAGGTCCGACTCCCGGCGCCAGCACCATGGCGCTCTTGCCCCACCATCCGACTCCGGCTCGAACCGCTGCCGCCCGATCGACCAGCCGATTGTCGTCACAGAGAACTTCGGCCCGGTTCCCCGCGGCCACCAATGCCTCACGCAGAAGTTCCAGCCCGCGCCGCAGCGGGACGTAGTGATCGTCTGTCGCAAAGCGGGCTACCCGACCGGACCCCGATCCGGTCGCCTCCGGCGGTCGGCCCGCCTCCGGGAGATAGGAGTGACCGGCCACCACCAACGACTCTGCCCAGGGGAACGAGGAGCTTGGGTCCGAAGCTGTCGTCGGATCCCGAAACGTGAACCCGAGAGAGCCCGAACGCCCCGAATCCACTGCCCGGCGTAGCGACTCTTCTACCTCGGGGAAAGCGTCGGCCGAACAGAAGCCGATCGCCGTTAGGTCGGCAGACCGAGCGATCTTGCGCAGTTCTTGCTCGAGTTTCACCCCTCCAGCGTAGGAAGTGGACCGAACCCAAGGTCTTGCCCAAGCCACTGCGCTCCCCCAAGCCCCGCTGCACTCCGCAAAGCGCCTCGGCTCCCAAAGCGCCTCGGCTCCCAAAACGCGCTGCCCGACTCAAACGATCAAACTAACGCCGGCTACTGCGGCTACTCGGTTCCGGTGCGCGGCAGCAAACGCAACTGGGGCACCAGGCCGGCATCTGCCAGCACATCGAGTGCCTCAGCCCGTTCTTCATCTAGCTCGATCGGGCCCATCAGGTCATGGAGCAGATGGCCTACCACGCAGTCGCGACAGGCCAGGGTGTGCTGCATCGTGCACTCACGGCAATCGATCAACATGTCTGCATCCCTCCTCCCTAGGTGTCGATGACACGGTAAGGAGCGGGTGTGACAAGAAAGGAGCCGGGAGGCCGTCCATGTCTCAGCGGCGGCGACTCCATTCGATGAGCGCGTCCGACCACAGCGCGGTGGCACCGACGGCCTCGGCGCGGTGCCTCACGTCCCGATCGTTCGTGATGACAACGGTTCTCGGCCTCCCGACGGACCGCGCCACGATCTCGTCGTCGGCACTTTGGCCGGAGGGGTAGAAGACCTCGACGTTCCCGTTACGTTGCGATGTGCCACCGTCCGAGTCGACCTCGGAGTCGAATACGACCACGATCTCCGCGTGTTTCGCCGCCGTCGCCAGACGTCCGGCAACCTCCGCCACCAGCATCCGGGCCCGAGTGGGGTCGCTGCGTCCCGCCATCAGGAATCCGAAGTTGTAACCGTCGATCAGAACGATCGAATCACCGGCATCCACCAACCATTCGATCGCCTCGGAGGTATCGGGCCGAACCGTCGCCGGAATTCTCAGCGGGCCCGGTAACTCACCTTCCAACCGCTCATCGTCGAGGGCGGAACTCGGACCGGTTGCCGCCGCCAAGGCCGCAATGACATCGAGACGTTCGGCCAGCGCATCGGGCTCCATCGCTGGAGATTCGGGAGCGACCGCGGCCCGATGAGCCGACTCGGCGTCCGCTCTGAGTCGGCGGTCCAGGAGTGCCGACTCCTTCGCAGCTTCGAGTTCTTGGTGGGCATCCGCCAGCCGCGACTCCAACTCCGCCAGTGCGACGGCATGGACGCGCTTTGCCTCCTCCAACTCGTCTGCGAGACGACGTTCGGCAATACGCTCCTCTTTTGCCGGCTCGCGATTGACCTGGGTCGCCCGTTTGAGTTCTCCTTCGAGGCGCTGGTGGTCTTTGCGCATGGACTTGACACGCTCTCGCAGAGAGGCGACCTCGGCCTCGAATGTGTCCCGTTCGATCTCCAACGTGCGATCACCCGCGGCCACGATCTTGGCACCCAGGTCGAAGGCGGCCGTCGCCACATCCAACGACCATCCGGCACCACGTTCCAAGAACCGGTACGAGGCAAGGGAATCGGCGCGGGTTGGTGGTCGCTCCCCCGCCCAGGCATCCATTGCCTTGGATCGCAAGAATTCATTCACAGCCAGCTCCGCAATCAAAGACCGGGCGAACGGCGGCGGCAGAGTCCCGCCGGCGTACCCGACTATCCGCCGCAGCGAAGCAGGCACCTGGTCCGGGTCGAGGTCACGTAGCGCGTGACGCGCCGCCTCGATCGCGTCACCCAGCAATTGCTCCGGCTTGAAGTCCACATGTCCAAGGTACCGCCCTAACCTGCCCGGATGCGCCGCATCGCCCTGGCCACCAGTCTTTTCCTCGTATTCGCCGCCTGCTCGGCCGGCGACCCGGCGCCGACCGCGGCGCCAACCACCACGGCCCTCACAGCCACCACGACGACTCCCGCCCCGACAACGAAGACGGACGGGGCTACGACCACCAATCCCGATCCAATCGAACTTCCCGAACCGGCCGGAGCGCAAACTCTCGGCGATCCCTATTTCCCTGAGCTCGGCAACGGGGGCTACGACGTCATTCACTACGACATCGAGATCACGGTCGACCCCGAATCCGCAGCACTCGACGCCATCACGACTATCACTGCGGTCGCCGACGAGACTCTGGCCACCTTCAACCTCGACTTCGTCGGGCTCGAGGTGAGTTCGCTGACGGTCGACGGCTCCGATACCGCGTACGTACGTGAAGGCCCGGAACTCCGCATCTCGCCGGACGGAGGCATCGTCACCGGTGAAGAGTTCAGAGTGACCGTCGCCTACTCGGGCCGCCCCCAGCTCATCAACCTCATCAGTGCCGGAGTCCAGTTCGGCTGGCTCCAGACTCCCGAAGGCATCTATG
>JAZGIX010000218.1:0-2424 GCA_036482315.1 Acidimicrobiia bacterium
CCGTATGAGATCTCCATCGCCTGCGAACAGTCACAGGCCTTGAAGATCAACTCTTCGAGGATCCGAAAAAGGCCGACCAGCAAGAAGATGAAGGCGATCGTCGCGAGAGTGACCGCCAACAGGCCGAGGGTTACGAGTTTGATGACCCGGGCGACGCGATCAACAGTCACCTCACGTATTCGGGTCGCGAGCGACTCCAGGAAGTCGGCGACGCGGGTCGGGAAGTCCTCCACGATCTGAGATTAGCGACCCCACGTAACAGGTCTGCGACAGAGGGTCAGTGGGGAGTCAGTTGCCCGTTCCAGGCCGAGTCACCTCAGACATCTCGGACGTGCCTCGACGTCACCTGCGATAGCCCCAGTCGAGTAATCCGTTTTCCGCAATCGTGGCGACACTGACTGAACTGCCATAGCGCCACTGGCGGGAGCATCACGACCAAGATTCGCCAGGCAAACGGACAACGGAATACTCGACCGCACGACTACAAGAACCGGGTGCACGCGTCGACAGACTCCTGCGAGACGACACCTGGTTACTGGAGACTTCTTCTACGGAATAACCACCAGCTCGGCGCAGTCGGGCACACCCCAGACCTGGAATGGACCGGCCACACCTTCTTCAAGTTCGAAGTAGACGATCACCGTCAGCTCGCCGTTGTCATATTCGAAGACGTAGCGGTCCGGCGGAGGATCGGCCCGGATCCCGTTGTCTTCGGCCCAGCACGAATGGCTCTCGGCGGCCTCGCCAGCAAGCTGATTGATGGCTCCAGGGTCACTTCTGAAAACCTCCAACTCGGCAGTCAGTTGCCCTACGCCGCCTTCCGGTGCCGTGGTCGTTGCACCATCAGAACTGGTCGTCGCTTGAGTCGTCACCGCAGCCGGCGGCGTTGTCGTCGTGGTGGCAGGCAGGGCGGTCGATGAGTCGAACGCCGGGGCATCGCTGCCCGAGGCGTCGCCGGTCGTCAGCGCATCATCGGCCTCCGCGGCCGCCACCACCGACTCGGTCTCGTCGGTCGGAGCAGACCGTGCTGCGGATGGCTCGGGGATGGTGGTAGGCGCGGCCTCTGCGGCCAGATCCAGTGTCGCCGCATCGTCGGCACCGCCGGTGGACAACAGTCCCACCACCGGCACGACGGCGATCAGGCCGGCGAGTGCGGCGGCCGCAATGCCGAGGGAGCCCCACGGAACACGACGGGGGAGGGGTTGAGCGGCAACTTCTGGTGTCGTGATTCCGAGGGCGTCGGCTACCGCGGCCCGCAAATCGGATCTCTCGGACACGGTTAGTTCGGGTCGGGCAGCCTCGGCAGCGGCTTCGAGTGCGACCCGAAGTTCGGCGAGTTGGGTGGCTGCGACCGGGTCGGCCGCGATCTCGCGCTCGACCGTTGCTGCCTCCTCGGGATCGAGTCGTCCCTCGGCCAGCGCGGCGATCACGTCGGGGTCGTATCTAGGCATTGGTCTCACCACTCTGACTCTCCGAGTCGCCTCTCAGGTTCCCGAGACTTTCGGCCAAGAGGCGTCTTCCCCTGAACACTCTCGATTTGATGGTGCCGATCGGGACGCTGAGCGCGTCGGAAACGGTCTCAAGTGCCAGACCTTCGAGATCGACCAGGATCACGGCCGCTCTGAATTCGGAGGGGAGGGCGACGAGAGCTTCTTCGATATCGGGCCTGATGTCGGCGGATTCGAAGTCATCGCCGGCACCGGGATCAGCCGGGTCGAGTCCCTCGGGGAGGGGATCGGCTCTCTTGCGGCGACTCCGTCTTGCCACGTCGTAGCAAGTGTTGACGGCCACCCGGTACAGCCATGTGCTGAAGGCCGATCGACCCGCAAACCGGTCTGCCTTGCGGAACACGGTGATGAACGTCTCCTGTGTGGCATCGAGCGCTGCTTCTCGTTCGCGCAGCATTCGCAGGCAGATCGAAAACACACGATCCTCATGAACCCGCATCAGTGCATCGAATGCATCGACATCGCCGGCAAGGTATTGCTCGATGAGAGCTGCATCGTCTGCAGCGCGATCGGTCATTGGAAGAAGCGGTTAGTCATTAGTCGTTAGTCATTAGGAAGAGGGGTCCGTTGCATATTGCGCATTGCCTAATACCTGTGGCCCTTGCCGATAGACGATCCCGATCACTCCGGGACCTGCGTGGGTTCCTACCACCGGTCCGAGTCGTGCGACGAGTGGATCGTTGTGGCCTCGCTCTCCCAGGGCGTTGAGGAACTCGTCGAGATCGGGAGGGTTGCTGTGGACGACGCCGACTTCCGCGACCGATTCGAGTGACTCGAGATGATCGAGCACGGCCTTGATGGCCTTGCGGCGGGTTCTCACCCGGCCGCCGGCACTCACGACACCTTCCGCGAAGGTTATGAGGGGCTTCACGGCGAGCAGGTTGCCGAAGAAGGCGGCAGTACCTCCGATCCGCCC
>JAZGIX010000219.1:0-10331 GCA_036482315.1 Acidimicrobiia bacterium
AGAGGGCTACATAACGGCGGAGGAGGGTGAGACCGCAAAGGCCGAGCCACTCGAAACGGTCGAGCAGGAGGAGTTCCAGGATCCGGCCCCGCAGGTTCTGCTGGCGGCCAAGGATACGATTCTCAACGATGGTCGCTTTGGGCTCGGTGCGTCGTATCTCCAGCGAACGAGAGCCCTATTCGGCTGTCCCGCCGATGCCAGCGACTGTGAGGGTGGGGGCGGCCTCAAGATCTTCACCACCGTCGACTTCCGACTGCAGGAACAAGCACGCCGGATCCTCCAGGAATGGTTCCCGCAGGGTTCGGACGGGCCAACCGGAGCAATAGCAATGGTCGACAACCGCACCGGAGCTCAGGTCGTCATCGCCTCGGGCCTGGATTTCGGAACCGATATCGAGGCCGGCCAACGGCAATACGACCTGGCAACCAAGGGAAGGCGCAATCCGGGCTCTGCCTTTAAGCCCTTCGGGCTCATCGCCGCTCTCGAACAGGGCATCCCTCTCAATTCCTTCTGGGACGCATCGACCCCTCAGATCATCGAATTCGGTGGAATAGAACCTTGGGATTGTGCAAACGCCAGCAGGAATGAGCCGGGGATTGTGTCGTTGGAAGAGGCGCTGTACCGATCGGTCAACACGGTCTTCTGCCAGGTGTCAGTAGCAGTCGGACCGGCGAACATCGTGGATGTGGCCCACCGCCTCGGCATCAAGTCGCCGCTGGGTGCGATCCCGGCCATCGTCCTGGGCGCACAGGCAGTCAGCCCACTCGACATGGCGGCAGCCTTCTCCACGATCGCCAACTACGGCGAGCGAGTGGACACCTATCTGATCGAACGTATCGAAGACGCCGCCGGCAACGTCATCTACCAGCACCACGTGGAGACGACCCAGGTTCTGGAACCGGCGCTGGCGGCCGCGGTCGTCAACACGATGGAGAAGGTCATAACCAGGGGCACGGGACCTCGAGCCAACATCGGCCGGCCCCAAGCCGGCAAGACGGGAACGCACGAAAACAACACCGATACCTGGTTCGTCGGGTACTTGCCCCAGTTCACGACCGCCGTCTGGGTCGGTTTCCCGGACAGCCAGGTCGAGATGAAGAACATCACCGTGGCCGGCACCTTCTACAGCAGGGTCTACGGCTCCACCCTGGCTGCGCCGATCTGGAAGGAATTCATGACGGTCGTGGCCGCCGACCTCCCGGTCGAAGAGTTCGCAGCAGATCCACCCGGGATCGGGGTCTACTACCAGACGCCGCGGGCCGAGATCCCCGATGTCGCCGGCCTCGAATTGGAGGAAGCTCAGGAAGCAATGTTCAAGGCTGGCTTTGACATCGACGCCAAGCTGCAGGACTCCACGGCACCGAGGGACACGATCCTGGGCACCAACCCTGCCGCCGGGGTGCGCCAGGAGCAGGGCACAACGGTAGAGATCCTGATCTCGAGCGGAGTCCCACCGACGGTCACGATTCCCGATCTTCGTGGACAAACCCAGTCACAGGCGAATGCCACTATGACGTCACTGCGGTCATCCACCGAAATCAACTTCACATGGTCGTTCCAGACGGTGCCCACCGCCGACCCACTGCTCGAAGGCTTGGTGGTCGGCCACTCACCTGGACCGGGATCGAAGATCGCAGGTGGCAATGTCGTTATCGACATCGGGTCATTCACGCCCCCACCCCCACCCCCACCCCCACCCCCACCCCCGGACCCGGACCCGGACCCAGACCCGTAGCGAACCAGGCCGCAGTTCTTCCTGCAGGCTGCTGCTGCACGCTTCGAACCAGAGCAATGTTTCGCGACCCGATCCGAAATGCCCGTCCTCCCATGTCGATGGATGCCCAGCAGAGTTACTCACGCGGAAGTTACAGGGGCGTACATCACAGATGGCAGACCTCAGACTTCAGAAAGGTGAAGGTCCCAACCGATAAATCTACGACAGGGTCACTGAGGGAGGAGTCACCACATACGCCGACTGCTCACCGTCATTGCAGCTCTAGCCATCGTCACGTCGGCTACTGCCGCTCCTGCCGTTGCTGGCCAAACTATTGGGATTAGGGGGACCTTCGACACGGAAGACGTTTCGCGCCGCTGCTCGTTCCCCGCGTGCTTCATCGTAACTCAGAGTATTGATACCAACCTGGGTCGGGTCACCGTTACGGACGAGTTGTCGTCGACCCGAGTCTTCCGCGGGAATGGCGGGTTCCACTTCCAGGCTTTAGGAACGTGGGCATGGGACTTCGAGAATGGCAACACTCTCATTACACAGGTCACCGGGTTCGTCTCCGTCCGTAGCGGGATCGTCCAGATTCATATCCAAGTGATTGGAGGGACGGGGATTTACCAAGACGCGACTGGCACCATCCAGATTCACATTGAAGAGATTGGAAGGACGGGGATTTACGGCGGCGCGCCTGGCACCAGCCATTTTTCTCAGCTTGGTCCCAAGCAGTCGGCATTTGCCCCACTTGGTGGCTTCATCGCGGGCGTAATCAGATTGAAGTGAAAACCGGGGCACCGCACCCGCCGGAAGCTTCGGCGTCGCCTATCAGCGGGGAGTTGTCTCGGCGACATGTCCCAACGGTTGACTGAACCGTTCCAACCCCTTCAATGGATGGACCACAGGGCGGGAGGCTGCCCCGGCTGCCGCCACTGCAGAATCCGCATCAGTGCTTCAGCGAATCGAGAACCACCGTGCTCCCCGATCTCATCGGGCGCATCGAGGTCGAGTTCTACCCGGCTCCGTAGGCCAACGACCAAGTCGATCTTTCGCGTACTCGTCTCAAAGGGGTTGCACGTAACTCGGGTTATTTGATATCACTTAGGGCATGGTCGCTGTGGTGCCCGAAACCCTCCGTCGAAATGCCCGTCCTCCCATGTCGATGGATGCCGCGCCAGCTTCGGGCACCGCGGCGGCCCAAAGACCGACGGTGCGACCGCGCCAGTGGGTCGCCCCGCTGCTGTTCGATCGAGCCGCCGGTGGTCACTCCCCCGACGATCCGGCGGTGCGAAGGTTCTGGACCGCCATCATCGGCCCCAGCGCCGTCGCTGACCTGCTGCGGCTCACCGCCGCGGCAAGCGCCGGTCGCCGGATACGCATGCCTCTGCGACTGGCAAACCTTGCGGCAGAGGGCCTCATCCACCGCTCAGGATCGATCGTGCTGGTCCGCCCGACCATCCCCTACCTGTCACCGTCCCAGCGACGCAGGCTCCGCCCTGCTCTTCGCTCCGAGTACGCAGAGCTGATCACGTAGAAGAGAGCGCCGACCGATAGGTCGGCTCCATCATGCGGAGGTGCTTCGAGGCCGAGCAGGACTCGAACGCCGTAGCCGAATACGCAGCCAGACATGGCGAACAGTCGTAGGCACTGCCCTTATCATCGGGTCGTGACCATCGATCGGGCCATAGAGGTGCTGGCCGTCAAGGAGTCGATCCTGGTGTTCACCGGCGCCGGAATCTCGACCGAGTCTGGGATACCCGATTTCAGGGGTCCGGATGGTGTCTGGAGCCGGGTCGATCCGGCTGACTTCACTATCGACCGCTACCTATCGAGCAGCGAGATCCGTCGCCGCTCCTGGGCGATGAGAACCGGCAGCGGGGTACTCGACGCGGTGCCCAACGAAGGCCACAGCGCGATCACCGCATTGTGGGACACCGGACGGATGATCGGTTGCGTCACCCAGAACATCGATGGTCTCCACGCCGCGGCCGGGCTGCCGAAAGAGGCGATTGTCGAACTCCACGGCAACGTCCGCACGACCAGCTGTGTCGATTGCGGCACGACGATGCCTACCGAAGACGCTCTCGCCCGGATCGACACCGGCGAATTCGACCCGCAATGCCTCGAGTGTGGGGGCATCCTCAAGGTCGACGTCGTCTTCTTCGGCGAAAGCATGCCCGAGGCCGAGATGACACGGGCGCTGGCGTTGGCGACGGCCGCCGATGCCGTTATTTCTGCCGGCTCGACACTGTCGGTGTACCCGGCCGCCTATGTGCCGATGACTGCGGCCGAATCCGGTGCTCCCCTGATCATCATCAACCAGGGCGCCACCGATCTCGACCGGCTGGCGGCAGTGACTATTGACGCACCCGCAGGAGCCACCTTGAGTGTCATTGCTCGCGCCCTGAAATAACTAGTCACCAGGCAGAAAAAGTCGTCAACTCGTCCACTTGAAACACCGATGCCGAGGGTATGCGATTCGGCAACAGGGTGCGCGTGCCGCTCCGCTCGTTTAGGGCGCTGGCGGCAACTACGGCAGTCGCGCTCGTGGTCACCCTGCTTCCGGTCGCCCCTGCAACCGCCTCCGAACTCTTTACTTTCGATGGTGGTGGCTGGGGTCACTCGGTGGGGATGAGCCAATACGGCGCGCTCGGAATGTCCCAAGAAGGATTCTCCTGGGAAGAGATCGTCACCCACTACTTCACCGGTTCCTCGACCGCTCCCGCGGCCGAAGAGCTGCGTCAGCCGGTGTGGGTAAACCTGACGATGGAGAACCAGGCCCTCACTTTCACGGTCCGCGAACTCCATTCGGGTGGCGTTCCGGTGACCTTCACCATCGGCGGGCAGTCGGCGACGGTGGCTCCCGGACAGTCGGCGACGGTGACCCGGCTGAGCAACGGCAACTGCAATCTCTCTACTCCGTCCGGCACCCTGAGCGGCAACTGCTTCGTGGACGGTGAGTGGGATGGATGGATCGACAGCCCGACCACGGCTATCGAGATCGCCGGCTGCTACATGACCAATTGGAACGCACCGGGCGGGTCAGTTTCGCAGCCATGCACCTACTCCCGGGGCACGCTTCACATCCGCCCCGACAACAACACCAACACCATCGACTCGTCGATCGAGATCGACATCGAGGCCTACATCCTCGGCATCTCCGAGATGCCGTACCGATGGGCCGATATCGGCGGAGTGGCAGCGCTTCAGGCGCAAGCCGTCGCAGCACGCTCCTATGCCTATGCGCGGGCTCGAATCCGCCCTGATCCCGCAGCCCGGCCATGGTGCTGGTGCCAGCTGTACGACACCAACTACGACCAGAACTACGTCGGATACGGCCACGGCAATCAGGCCTGGATAGATATCGTTCGCTCGACGGAGCATCAAGTCCTCACCCACCCGGCGGTGACCGTCGGGGGCCAACTCGTTCCCCTTTCGACCTTCTACTCGTCGAGCACGTTCGGTAAGACCGAAAACAGCGAGGACTCCTTCCTCAACCCGGTGGCCTATCTGAAGTCGGTCGATGACCACTGGAGCCAGCTGCCGTCGGTGGGCAACCCGCACGCCACCTGGTCGAAGTCGTTCACCGGCTCACAGTTGGCCTCTCTGCTTCCCGGGATGAATTCGGTGACGGGTGCGTCGGTCACCTCCTGTTCGTCCACGGGTGCCGCGCTCGAAATCACCTTCTACGGATCCGGCGGACCCCGGGCATTCCGCACCAGGGATCTGCGTGGTCGCCTCAACCTGCGCTCCCAACAGATCGTGACTCTCACGACACCCGGTGGTACGTCGACCTGCGCATCCGAGGAGCCGCCGCCCGCCACCACGACCACCACGACCACCACGACCACCACCACGACGACGGTCGCGCCCACAACCACTACCACCGTGCCACCAACCACCACCACTACCACAGTGCCACCGACCACCACGACTACCACGACAACCACGGTGCCCCCCAGCACCACCACAACGACGGTGCCACCCGCCCCCGAATCCTGCCCCAACTACGAGTTCTCTATCGACGACCTGCTGTCGAGCCAGCGAGCCCTTGGCTATGGCTCACTGGGCGTTGACGTTGCCGACGTGCAGCAAATGCTCCGGGCCCTCGCCCACTACGACGGCCCTATCGACGGCATCTTCGGGCAGGGGACAACGGCTGCGGTGAGATCGTTCCAGGATGCCAGAGGTCTCCACATCGATGGCATCGTTGGTTCTCGCACCCGGGGCGAGATCGCCAGCCTCCACACCGCGGCGACCAGCGGTGCGGTGCTCACCGCCGACGGAAGCCTGCTGCGGAGGGGCATCAATGGCGCAACCGTCCGAGCTCTGCAGGCGATCCTCAACCTGCTGGGCTACAACTCCGGCCCGGTGGACGGTCTCTTCGGATCACGCACCACCGCCGCGGTGTTGTTCTTCCAGAACTCGCAGAACCTGACGGCCGACGGCATCGTCGGAATCCAGAGTCGGGCCGCTCTGACGCAGGAACTCGATCTCCATGGGTTCGGAAGCTGCGACTGAGGAGAGATTGCAGATCGCAGATCTAAGCGGCGTCTCGATAGACGCGCATTGACGCGCTTGACCGGCCCATAGCTCTCATGCGGTCGAGATAGCAGACCTCAGATCTCAGACTTCAGGCCCGACCCTCGCTGTCTGCCATCTGCCATCTGCCATCTGGACTGCATGCTGCAAGCTGCAAGCTGCAAGCTCAGTTCCCCATCCTCCGGGCCAACTCGACGATCGTGCGGACTCCGAAACCACTGCCTCCCTTGAGGGTGTAGCCATCGGTCTCGGAGGCTCGCGCCGGGCCGGCTATGTCGAGATGGGCCCAGGGCCCGTCCCCGGCGAATTCCTGCAGAAGCAGCGCGGCCGTAATGGCGCCGCCGTAGCGCTCCCCGGTGTTCTTCATGTCGGCGACATCCGAATCGATCTGCTTGCGGTAGTCCGCAGGGAGGGGGAGGCGCCACAGTCGCTCTCCAGCCGCCTCCGCCGCCTCTGACACCATCTCAACCGCGGCATCGGTACCGAACAACCCCCCAATCTTTGTTCCGAGAGCGACCATGCATGCGCCGGTGAGCGTGGCCAGGTCGATCACGAGGTCGGGTGACTGCTCCGCGGCAAGGGCCAGCCCGTCGGCCAAGACAAGCCGACCCTCCGCATCCGTGTTCAGTACCTCGATCGTCTTGCCGTTCCGGGTGTGCAGCACGTCACCGGGCCGCACTGCAGCTCCTCCCGGCATGTTTTCCGTGAGCGGGGTGATCCCCACCACCTTCACCGGGATGTCCAGCAAAGCAATGGCCTTCATCGCCCCAAAGACGGCCGCAGCACCGGACATGTCGGTCTTCATCTCCTCCATCGAGTTGGCCGGCTTGAGCGACAACCCGCCCGAATCGAAGACGATCCCCTTGCCCACGATGGCAAGGAAGGCCCCGGCGCCCTCCGGCTCGTGTCGAAGCTCGACCAATCGAGGCGGGTTCGTTGCACCCATCGAGACCCCGTGCAATCCGCCGAGGCGCTCGGCTTCGATTTCGGTCTCGTCCATCACCCGGATCTCGAGCCCGACTTCTGCCGCCATCTCCGTCGCGATCTCGGCCATCGTGACCGGCGACTTGTACATCGCTGACTCGTTTACGAGATCGCGAGCCAGGATCACGGCATCGGTGATGATGTTCACTTCGGCCGCGGCCTCGAGTTCCGCATCGGTTCCCTCCACAAAGGCGACCGTGGCAATGTTCGAAGGCTTCGGCTCACTCTTGTGCCGGTCGAACGAGTAGGCCCCGAGAACGAGGCCCATGGCCACCGCGCCTGCACCGTCCTCGCAGGCAGTATGCAAAGTCGTGGCGATCGTGGCCGACGACTTCAGTGCCCGCGCCGCGGTCCCTGCCGCCTCGCGCACAACCTCTGCGGTGGGCGTCTCACCGACCCCGACGAAGGCAATCTCGTTATAGGTGAGGGCGTCACCGGCAGAAATCACCGCGACGCTTCCCTCCTTGCCGCTGAACTCCTTGGCTTCGAGTCGTGCAGCGACCCAGGGGAGGCGGTCGATCACCCAGGCGGCACCCGCGTCGTAGTCGCTGTCGGCACCCACTGCGACCAGCAGAGCGTCTTCTGTGCCGTCCTCGATGCCACCGGCGGTCCGGAATTCGATCACTTTGGCTGCTCCTTGGTTGGCGCCCAGTTCTCTTCCTCGGCCCGTGCCAGCATGTATACGTAGTCGGCCAGCCGGTTGAGGTAGGGGACGACGTACGAATCATCTATCCCTGCCGCTCGCATGTGCGCCACCGCTCGCCGTTCGGAGCGACGGATCGTCGTACGAGCCACGTCGAGGGCCGCCGCCACGACCGATCCGCCCGGAACGACGAACTCGGTTGGCATGCCGGACCGATCCTCGATCTGGTCGATCCTGACTTCCAAGGAAGTCACCATGGCATCTGAGACACGGCTCTCGCCGTCAACCAGCTTCGATCGGTTGCCGACGCCGGTGGCGAGTTCGGCGGCAGCCACGAAGAGGTCGCGCTGTACGGCGAGCACGGCCTCCGCCAGCGGCTCTGAGGCGATCGCCCGGGCCACCCCGAGTGCCGACACCGCTTCGTCGACGGCCCCGTAAGCCTCTGGGCCTGAATCGTCTTTGGCAACCCTGCCCCCGTAGAAGAGCCCAGTCGAGCCGTCGTCACCCTTACGCGTATAGATCTTCACGACCAGAGATTGTAAGTGGAGCCCGGCACCACCTGGTTCTACGGGTTTGCGTTCCCGCCTCGAGGAAACAGAGGACGGGAGGAGCGAGAACCACCTTCACGACAGAACCGGACCCTCCAGCAGCATTCGTCCCACCACCGCGGTTCCGATCGCCGTCAGCAGAGCAAGATACGAGAGGCCGGTCGCGGACATGACACCGGCGTATCCCTCTTCGCGCAACGCGCCACCAACTGCGACCATCAAGACGACCGTTGTCACCGCCAACAGCATGAATCCGAGCCCTACGGCGGTGTCGCCGGCCGACCATGGGAAAAGGCCCAGCGATGCCAGGACGACGAAGTCGACAACCGCGCCCCCCGCACCTGCCAGAGCCAGCCTCCGCAGGGCCCATCGGGGCAAGCTCGGATCGACCAGATACCAGTGACCCAGCATCATCTCGGCAGTGACCCCACCCAGGAACAGCGCTCCCGAGATGATGGAAACAACGTTTCCGTCCGCCGCCACCAGAAACCCGATCGCCGCCACCGTGCCGATGCTCGCCGCGTACCGGGGATGTCGAGCGCTCCCGATAGCAATCACGGCCATGGCGCAGCCGACCCACGCATACGCCGAGCCGGTTCCGAGTGCAGCCGGTATCCCGAGCAGCAAGGTGACACCACCGGCGAGCCATGTGAAGCCGGGTCCGACGATCCGCCACCAGATCACCACGCCCGAAACAGTCGCCACACCGGCGGCCCATATCGACATCACGACGGCAGGAGAGAGTTCCACGGCGGCGAGTATATGAATGGCGATTGACAACGAGCCATGGCCAGTTTCAGAGCCCTGCGAGAGCACCGATACAATCGTCGACGGTTCCGCAGGAGCCGTTCCCTCGACGAAAGCTCCCCATGCCCAGCAGTAATCCCGACCATCTCATCCCGCCCCATGGCGGCCAACTCATCGACCTGGTCGTCGAGGCCGACCGTGCCGCCGAACTGAAGAAGGCATCGGTCGACTTCCCCACCTGGGATCTCACCGATCGTCAGCTGAACGACCTGGAGTTGCTGGCAAACGGAGGTTTCTCTCCGCTAACCGGCTTCCTCGACCGGGAGGAATACGACACCGTCATCGAAGACATGAGGTTGCCGGACGGAACCCTGTGGCCGATGCCGATCACGCTCGACATCGACGGTGACACCGCAGCGGCGCTCTCCCCGGGAACGAGCCTCGCCCTCCGGGACCCGGAAGGGGCCATGCTGGCTGTCCTCCAGGTGTCCGACATCTGGGAACCCGACAAGGACCGCGAAGCCCTCCAGGTGCTCGGCTCCAACAATCCAGAGCACCCTGCCGTCGCCTATCTGAGGCAGACGGCCGGCTCGCACTACGTCGGTGGTCGCCTCGAGGTCCTCGATCTTCCATCGCACTACGACTTTGCAATGCTGAGAATGAGCCCTGCCGAAACCCGCGCCCGGTTCGCCAAGCGCGGCTGGCGAAGGGTGGTTGCCTTTCAGACCAGAAACCCGATGCACCGAGCCCACCTGGAGTTGACGGTCCGCGCCACCAAAGAAGTGTCGGCCAATCTGCTGGTGCACCCGGTGGTGGGGATGACCAAGCCGGGAGACGTGGACCACTACACCCGGGTTCGCGCCTACCAAGCGATCATGCCCCGCTATCCCGCCAACACCGCCGAACTGTCGCTCCTCCCATTGGCGATGCGGATGGCGGGTCCCCGGGAGGCGGTGTGGCACGCCATCATTCGCAAGAACCACGGGTGCACCCACTTCATCGTCGGTCGGGATCACGCCGGGCCGGGCAGCGACTCGAGCGGTGAGCCCTTCTACGGGCCATATGAGGCGCAGGACCTCCTGGCCGCTCACCAAGAAGAGATCGGGGTCGAAATGGTCCCCTTCAAGATGATGGTCTACCTGCCCGA
>JAZGIX010000220.1:0-5092 GCA_036482315.1 Acidimicrobiia bacterium
TCCTGCGCTCAGATCGGCAAGAACGTGCACCTGAGCGGCGGAGTCGGCATCGGCGGGGTGCTGGAGCCGCCTTCGGCCCGTCCGGTGATCATCGAAGACGGCGCCTTCATAGGGAGCCGATGCGTTCTGGTGGAAGGCGTTGTGATCGAGCATGGAGCCGTACTCGGAGCCAACGTTTCGATCACGGCGTCGACCCCCATCATCGATGTGACCGGGTCGGAGCCGGTCGAGCATCGGGGCCGTGTTCCGGCCAACTCCGTCGTTCTGCGCGGGTCGCGACCCAAGGAGTTCCCGGCGGGCACATACGAGCTGTCGTGTGCTCTCATCGTCGGCCGACGCAAGGAGTCGACCGATGAGAAGACCTCGCTCAACGATGCGCTGCGGGTGTTCGAGGTCCCGTTGTGAGCAGCGCTGATGGCTCATCGCCGGGCGGCTCGGGATCCGGCCCAAGCCGCCTGGTCGATGACCTCTGCTGGCTGGCCGATATCCCGTCGGTCACCGGCGACGAGCGCGCTTTGCGCGATGCCATCGCAGGCCGCCTCTCCGGGGTCGTCGAGGTCGAGATAGTCGGGGAGTCGCTGCTTGCCGGTCGCCGCACCGGCAAGCCGAGGATCGATCTGTACGGCCATCTCGACACGGTTCCCGAGAACGGGAACCTGCCCGCCAGGATCGAGGCCGGACGGGTGCATGGATTGGGTACCACCGACATGAAGTCGGGGCTGGCGCTGATGCTGGCTGCTCTGGAGAGCCCCGTGATCGCCGCCGGCCCGTACGACGTTTTCGGGATCTTCTACGACCGCGAAGAGGGTCCGGCCGACGAAAACGGACTCGAGGCCGTTCTCGATACTGCTTCACACCTCGTTGACGTCGAATTGGCGCTGGTGATGGAGCCGACCGACAATGAGCTTCAACTCGGGTGCCAGGGGACGATCAACGCAACGGTCGTCTTTGAAGGTGAAGCGGCGCACAGCGCTCGGCCCTGGCTCGGTGAGAACGCGGTCACCAAGGCGGGGGAGTGGCTCGCCGAGATGCATCTCCGCAAAGCCCGTGAGGTCGTCGTCGAGGAACTCACGTTCCGAGAAACGTTCGTGGTTACGACGGCCTCAGGGGGCGTGGCCCGAAATGTGATTCCTGCTTCGTTCACGCTCAACGTCAACCATCGTTATCCGCCGGACCGCTCATCCGATGAGGCTGCGCAGATGCTGGCCGATGTCTGCGCCGCCGCCGACCGCTTCGAGATCGTGGACAGTGCCCCAGCGGCACCGATACCCCGCGACAACCGACACGTCGAGCGGCTGAAGGCATCGGGGGTGACCGCAGTCACCGCCAAGACGGCCTGGACCGACGTGGCGCGTCTCGCCGAACGTGGCATTCCGGCGGTCAACTTCGGTCCGGGGGAGGTCTCGTTGGCCCACCGGGCCGACGAATCGGTGTCGATCGAGGCGTTGGAAACGGGTTGGGCGATTCTGGAACGGTTCCTGACGGCCCGGTAGCAATCTGCACCTTCCGATGTCTTCTTGGGCGAAATCGCGGTGGGAGTACCATCTCGGCTCGTGCCGATCGACATTGACATCGCCAAGGTTGCTCGTCTCGCTCGCCTCGGATTGTCCGCGGAGGAGTTGGCCGCCTATGGGTCGCAACTCGAGGACATCCTCGAACACGCGGCGCGGGTTCAGGCGCTTCCGACCAAAGGCGTAGAGCCCACCGCTCACCCGCTGCCGATGGTCAACGCTCATCGCTCCGACGAGATCGAGCCGACGCTCGATCGGGAGGAGGTGCTGGCTGAGGCGCCCGACCACGTCGACGGGTTTTTCAGGGTTCCTGCCTTCCTGGAGGACGAATGAGCGACCCGGCAGACTTCACGATCGCCGAGGCCGCCGCCGCCCTTCGCTCCGAAGATCTGACCGCGGTGGAGCTTCTGGCTGCGGTACATCGTCGCGCCACGATGACCGAGGCCAATATCCACGCCTATCTGACGATCGATGCCGATGGCGCCGAGGCGTCGGCGCGGGCGGCCGACGATGCCTTTGCGAGCGGCGAAGATCGGGGGCCGCTGCAGGGGATTCCGATCGCGCTCAAGGACAACATGGTGACGCGCGGTTTGGAGACCACCGCCTCGTCTCAGATCCTGGCCGGCTGGCATCCGCCCTACGACGCCACGGTCGTTACCAAGCTGCGTGATGCCGGAGCCGTCATCGTGGGCAAGACAAATCTCGACGAGTTCGCCATGGGGTCTTCGACCGAGAACTCCGCATACGGTACGTCGCGCAACCCGTGGGACCCGGAGCGAGTCCCGGGAGGCTCCAGCGGAGGATCGGCGGCCGCAGTCGCAGTGGGGTCGGCCCTGGCCGCGCTGGGATCGGACACCGGGGGGTCGGTCCGCCAGCCGGCATCTCTATGTGGTGTCGTCGGGATGAAGCCGACCTACGGGCTGGTCAGCCGGTACGGGCTGATCGCCTTTGCGTCCTCTTTGGATCAGATCGGTCCCATCACCCGCAGCGTCGCGGACGCGCTGGCGGTCCTGCAAGGAATCTCCGGACACGATCCCGAGGACGCCACCTCATACCGCGGTGAGCTTCCCGACTTTGGATCGCAGATCGATCGAGGCGTCGAAGGATTGAAGATCGGAGTGGTGTCCGAACTCTCCGGCGAGGGTACGGAACCGGCTGTGACGGCGGAGTTTCGGACGATGCTCGAACGACTCGAAGGTGCGGGTGCCGAGATCAAGGAGCTGTCGCTCCCAAGCACCACCTATGCCCTCAGCGCCTATTACCTGATTGCTCCCGCGGAGTGCTCGGCCAACCTGGCTCGTTTCGACGGCGTTCGGTTCGGGCTGCGCCTCGATGGCGAGACGGTCGAGGAGATGATGGGCGCCACCCGGGCAGCAGGATTCGGGCCGGAGGTCATCCGCCGCATCTTGCTCGGCACCTATGCCTTGTCGGCCGGGTATTACGACGCCTTCTACGGTCAGGCTCAGAAGGTGCGGACGCTCGTCATCGACGACTTCAAACAGGCTTACGAGCAGGCCGACGTGCTGGTGACCCCGACCAGTCCGACCACCGCTTTCAAGGTAGGAGAGCGAGCCGACGATCCGCTGGCCATGTACCTGAGCGATCTGTGCACGATTCCCAGCAACCTCTCCGGCGATCCCGGGATCTCGGTGCCCACGGGGGTCGACGACGCCGGACTGCCGATCGGCTTTCAGGTGCTGGCGCCCGCCCTGGCGGAGCCGCTCATGTTCCGGGTCGCCCAGGCCGTCGAAGATCTCGCCGGCTTCGACGTCAGGCCGGCCCTCGCCAGTTCGGAGGGAGCGGCATGACTTGGGAAGTCGTGATCGGCATCGAGACTCATGTCGAGCTGCGCACCCACTCGAAGATGTTCTGTGGGTGCCCGGTCGGCTTCGGCGCCGAGCCCAACACCGCCGTATGTCCGGTGTGCCTGGGCCTTCCGGGGGCCCTCCCGGTCCCCAACGAGAAGGCGATCGAGTGGACGATGCGCCTCGGGCTGGCGCTGGATTGCAACATCACCGAGCACTCACTGTTCCATCGCAAGAACTATTTCTATGCGGACATGCCGAAGAACTATCAGATCTCGCAGTTCGATCTTCCGCTGTGTGTGGGAGGGCACCTCGATGTGGCCACCAGCGCCGGGGATCGTCGGATCGGCATCACCCGGGTACATCTGGAGGAGGACACCGGCAAGAGCACTCACCTCGGCGAGGGTGGGCGCATCGGATCGTCGGGGGGTGCGTTGGTCGACTTCAATCGGGCCGGAATACCACTCATGGAGGTGGTCTCCGAGCCGGACATTCGCACACCGGAGGAGGCTCGGGTGTACGCCCAGGAGCTGCGGGCCGTCGTCTTGGCGCTCGGTGTCTCGGACGCTCGTCTCGAAGAGGGGAGTATGCGGTTCGACGCCAATATCTCGCTTCGCCCTGAGGAAGCCACTGAACTCGGCGTCAAGGTCGAAGTAAAGAACATGAATTCGCTGCGAAGCCTGCAGCGGGCCCTCACCTTCGAGATCGAGCGTCAGACCAAGATCCTCGACGGGGGCGGGACCATCGCCCAGGAGACGCGCCACTGGGACGAGGAAGCCGGCCGCACCGAGGCCGGGCGCTCGAAGGAAGAGGCGAGCGACTATCGGTACTTCTCCGAGCCGGATCTGGTCCCGCTGGAGGTGACCGAGGACATCGTCGCCGGGCTCCGCTCCGACTTGCCCGAACTGCCTGCTCAGACGAGGACTCGCTTCGAGGCCGCCGGTGTGGACGCCATTGCGGCACGGGTTCTGGTCGGCGGCGGTCTGGTAT
The DNA here is from genome assembly GCA_036482315.1 of Acidimicrobiia bacterium. GTDB lineage: Bacteria > Actinomycetota > Acidimicrobiia > Spongiisociales > UBA11373 > JACZWZ01. The sequence continues at coordinate 4,307 of JAZGIX010000220.1, forward strand.
CCCTGCTCGATGAGGCGGTCGGCGCGGGAGCCGCCGCCGCCGAGGCGGCAAAGTGGCTCACCGGAGAGGTCACGGCATACCTGAACCGAGAGGGCTCCGACCCGGCGGCGCTGCCGCTGGATGGCGGCGCTCTCGCCGAACTCATCGCGATGGTCGAAGCGGGGGATCTCTCGTCCACCGCCGCCAAACAGGTGCTCGAAGGCGTGCTCAGCGGCGAGGGAGGGCCTCGTGATGTCGCTGAGGCGCGGGACCTGATCCAGATTCGTGATGAGGGAGCTCTTGCCGAGGCGGTTGCTTCCGTCGTGGCAGCCCATCCGGAGGAGATGGCGCGGATCGCAGAAGGCGACCGGAAGTTGATTGGCTTCCTCGTCGGGCAAGTGATGCAGGCCACCGGCGGCAAAGCGGATCCGCGTCGCGTGTCGGAACTCATAAGGGAAAGCAGCTGATAGCGCGTCCCAGTGCGGTCGTGTTCGACTGCGACGGTGTGCTGGTGGATTCGGAGCCGCACAGCCGCATCGCCTGGCTCGAGGTGCTCGGTGGGTTCGGCCATCCGGCGACCGAAGCCGACATCGAAGCCTGCACCGGCCTCGGGTTCGTCTCGACCCACGAGGTCCTCAACGCAATCGAGCCGATTCCTTCCGCCGGTGATGTTTGGTCGTCGCTGCTGAAAGCCCTGGAACGGTCCTTCCAACGGGGGCTCGAAGTGTTTCCCGATGCGATTGCGGTCCTCGATGCAGCCACCGCGGCCGGATTGCCCGTCGCGGTGGCATCGGCATCGCCGCGGCA